>CAYYUZ010000021.1:0-41778 GCA_964475005.1 uncultured Spirochaetales bacterium | reverse complement strand
TTACCTAAGTGTTTTACTAAGCTATTAGACACCATCCCCTTCCTGCGGAGTGGGCTATGGAACGCAGCGAACTTGTCGACCTTCTCTACGACGGCGTAACCGACGAACAGGCCATGGTGACCGCGGTTCAAGAGTTCATCCGCAGGACTAACAGTGCTGGTTCGCAGTTTGGCATTCTCCACCGTGACACAGGGGCCACGGCCCAAGCGGTAGTTGTGGGCTTTGATTCCTCGGACTTACAGGCCTATCTGACCAGGTACTCGTGGAGAGACCCCCGATGGCCACTTCACGTCGCCTCTCCTGGCGAGGTCATCACAATTCCGGAGAATCTGCCCGACCGGAGGTCCTTCGACCGTTCTTCCTTGGTCAACGACCTGCTCATCAAACGCGACGCCTACCAAAGCATGGGCGTCGCGTTCCCTGGGAATGGTCGGTTTCAGTCGTATTTCTACCTGATGCGGAGCCGTTCGCAAGGGGAATACTTGAAAGAGGAAGTTGAGGAGCTCACTTGGTTCCTTCCCGCCATCAGGCGCACCCTTGATTTGAGAATTAAGCTGGGGACCCTCGATTCCGCCGTGAAGTCGCTTTCGGGTCTTGTGGAAAGGATTGCGACGCCGGTTTTGTTGGTCAACCGGTCTGGAACCTTGATTCATACCAACTCCTCAGGTCGCGAGGCACTGAACGAGGGCCGTTTCCTTGTCCTCCGCAACGACCGAGTCGAACCGCGGAATGCCAGGCTTGCGCCTTCCCTCGCCGCCCTGGTTCTAGGGGTGGGGCGTTCGAGACCAGAAGATCTCGTGTCCGAGGTCAACAGCACCTTGCCGTTGGCGGGCGGCGACGGGCTCAGGGCCGTCGTTTCTCTCCTGAAGCTTCATTCAAGTGTGGGCACGGTACCTGGTGCCGAAGTGGCCGTGCTGCTCAAGCTGGTCGAGCCCCTCCGTCTCGATGTCGGCCGACTTCCCTTTGTTTTTGGCTTGACCGACGCGGAAACCCGTTTGGTCTCAGGCCTGCTCGGAGGGCACAGCCTCGAGACTCTGGCCTCTCAATGGGCCTTGAGCCGTGAGACCTTGAAGGTCCAGCTGCAGTCCCTGTACCGCAAAACGGGAACCCATCGGCAGGCAGAACTGATCGTCCTCATCATGGGATTCCTGGGGACAGGCTGGCTGGGGAGGCCCTGATGGAACGGGCCGACCTGATCGACTTGATTTACGAAGGCGCGGCTGACGAACGAGCCATGCAAAATGCCATCCGAGAGTTGCTGGGGCTCACCCGTAGCCGAGGCGCGCAGTTCGGGACACTGCATCGGTCTGGCCGATGGGTACGGTCCATTGTCGTGGACTACGACACCAGCGACATGGTGACTTACCTTGAACACTTCATGCCCGAAGATCCCCGTCTCATCGTGGTGGCTCGGAACCCTGGCCGAATCCTCACAGGCGACGACGTGATCCTCGATCCGGTGGCTTTTGAACAATCTGCGCTGGTGAACGAATTCCTCGACCCGAAAAACGCCCGCTTCGGAATGGCGCTCACCCTCCCTATCAACGATTCCTATTCGCTGGATCTTTCGTTGATGCGAAGCCGTTCGGATGGCGATTACCGATCTGTCGACGTGGAAACCATGGAGTTCTTCCTTCCTTCGCTGAAACGGTCACTAGATCTGAGGATCAAACTCGGAATTTTCGAATCCAAGGCCCGCGCCCTCTCCGATGTAGTCGACGCAGTAGATTCCGCAACCTTTCTTGTCACCTCCACGGGGTCCTTGGTTCGGGGCAATGCCCGAGGCCAGGCCATGCTTTCGGATGGAACCTTTGTTTTCGTTCGAAATGGCCGGCTTGAGCCGCGAAATCTCAGGTTTGTACCGGATTTTTCTGCCATGATCGAACGTTCGGCGCAACGGCGGCCCGAAGACGCCGTTTCAGAGGCCGACACAACCCTGACTTTGGAAGGTCCAGGCGGAAAAAAGGCCGTGGCAACGGTACTAAGCCTTCATTCCAGCGTGGGCAGGCTTCCTGGCGCCGAGGTGGCTTTGTTCCTGAAGGAGCTCGCTCCCGCTCACCCCCAGGTCGCAGGATTGGGGGTGGCCTTCGGACTGACTGGAGCCGAAACCCGTCTGGCTCAGGGTTTGCTGGCAGGGAAAAACCTAGAGACCTTGGCGTCGCAATGGACCCTCAGCCGGGAAACGCTCAGGACACAGTTGAGTTCCCTCTATCGCAAAACTGGCACCCATAGTCAGAGCGAACTGATCACCGCATTGCAGAGTTTCCTGAGTTTCACAGTTCTCTAGAGAGCAGGCAGATTTCACACGATTTCACCCATTTGGGGGATGCGAGATTCTTGCAACACACCTACAAATATGAGCTATTCGGTCATACATCCGGGGTACCGCATCAACCCGATGGAGGGTCTAGAAGTGAAAAAACGTTCGCTCCTGTTGGTCGTATTTGTCCTTTCTGCTTGTACTCCCCAGACACCTGCCCCCAAAACCGCCGCGGCGACCCAGGCCCCGGTTTCGGCCCCTGCCGCTGAAGTCGTCGTCACGACGGGAGTGCTGATCTATACGGCCGGTGAGGTCGAGGTTCAAACCACAGGAACGTGGACTCCTATCGACACGGGAGAGACGGTTTCCATCGACGCCAAAGTCAGAACAGGAAAGAAATCCGCGTGCGACATCCAGTTCGCCCGATTGGGTGTCGTGCATTTGGCCGAGACTACAGAGATTTCCCTGAAGACGATCGGAGTCTCGTCCAAAAAGAAAGCCGTCGACCTCGAGCTTTTGACAGGGGCAGTGACGGCCAAGGTCTCGAAGCTGTTGGGGAATGACCGTTTCCAAGTGAAGACCGACACGGTGGTCTGCGGCGTTCGTGGAACTCGTTTCGTCGTCACAAAGAAGACGGGAACTCCTACGACGGTGGGCGTCGCCGAAGGTTCCGTCGCGATTCTTCCTCCCACTTACGATGCCAAAAAGTTTGACGATCTCGCGGTTTCTCCCGAACAGAACACCTTGATCCAGGCCATCAAGAACTCCATCCTTGAATCCTCGACGACGGTGGGCGTCGGCTCACAGGTCGTGGTCACCAAGGCCAGTCTCGAAAAACCGGCCGAGGCCGTGGCCAAGATTGAAGCCAGCCTGGAGCAGCTCCCTCCCCCAGCGCCTTCTTCAACACCGGCTGGCAATGCTGCCGCAGCCCCCTTTGTGATGCCGGCCTCGGTAGCGCAAGCTTTGGAGTCGTACCAGAAAGCCGCTCCGGGTCCTGGCACTCCCATCCCCAAGGCGCAGACAGCCGAGACCAAAAAGTCCCTGGTCGAGACCGCAACCCTGCAAGTTCAGCAAGCTCTGCCGGTCGCTCCTCCGAAGGCGCTAACGCCCCCCGTTTCGGAGGTCTCGCCCCCTGTCCCGGCACCACCGACAGCCGAGTCGGCTCCTAAGACGGTGCTCTTCAAGGTAACAACCGAACCCGCCGACGCCGAGGTGCTCGTCAACGGTGAGACCCAAGGACGAAGCCCCACTGGACTGAACCGCCCCGACGGTTCCAGTTTTGCGCTGTCGGTGAAGAAATTTGGGTACCAAGACTTTCAGCAAACCATCGACCCAGGCAAGAACGACCACATCGCTTTGACTCTCACCAAGATCAACCCGGTGACGGTGACGGCCTTGGGAACGAACCGGTTATTGTCGCTGCAATCCGACGGTTCTGGCGGTCTGTTCGCCTACGATGAAAAGGGAAACTTTACAGCCTTTCGGCGGAGTGAAGGTCCGACTAAGGTCTTGTGGACGACCGCCGCTGGTCAAACCTCTGCCGGAATCGGAATACCCTCGTTCTTTGGTCCCGAGGCCGTGTTCGCCGGAGACAAACAGTTGGTCGGTATCGACCTCAGTAACGGGAACAGGCTCTTCGTTCAGCCTCTTAACGATTCGAACTCGGGGGCACTGGGAAGGCGTCCGCTCGTCACCGCCGGCCGCACGTATTTGACCTCTGATCAGGGATTGCTTGTCCTTGATACCAAGACGGGCGCGACCACGGCGACCATTGACCTAGGCGAACCGGCAGATTCAACGCCGGCAGTCCTCAACGGTCAAATCCACGTCGTCGGTCGAAACGGAACCTACTTTGTTGTCGATCCGGTCAGCCAAAAGGTCTTGGTCAAGGCGTCGACCAACCTGAAGCAGCCTGTGGCCACGGCTGTCGTCTTTGCAGCCGGTCGGGCCATTATTGTCGATCGAAAGGGCACCGTAGTTTGCCTCGACCCAAGCGACCCTTCCAAACCCGTCTTCTGGGAAAAGAAACTCGACTCCAACCGCAGCGTTTCGGTGTTCACCGACCCTGTCATCCTTGGGAAGATGGTCTACTTCCTTTCCAAAGGAACCCTGTACGCCCTCTCGCTTCAGAGCGGTGACCCGGTTGGGAAGCCCCTGAGCAACGTGGCTGGTCTTCCGGTCGAGTCCGGGACCTTGGTGTGGACAGCCTTGTCTGACGGGACACTCGTCGGACTAAACGCAGGGACAGTGCAAGTTCGGCTTCCCAGCGAAATGAAAGTGACAGGGGCCCCGCTCGTGGACGGACAGTCGGTGCTGTTTCCCACGAGCGACGGATCGATCATGGTGCTTAGGACCGACCTGGCAATGCTCCGCTAAAAGAGAACAACCCTATGAAAATAGCCGCTGTATCCACCCTGGTCCTGGCTCTCTTTCTTGCCCCTGCCACTCCATTGGCCGCCCAGCAGTCGATTAAACCCCACGTGGGAATTCTGGTCCCCGTCAACAGCACGGGGACGGCCTCGTTCGATGCCGGGGCCAAGGCCGCCGGAGACACGGTGAATCTGATCCTGGAACAGACGGGCCTCTACGAAGTCACCCGCTCCGACTTGCCCTCGCCAGCTGCTCCTGACCCGGTTTCTCTGGGGAGCTTGGCCGAAGCCAACAGTTGGGATTTTGTTGTTTTCAGCTCGTTGCAAGCGGTTGGGTCCGAAAACCCGCCCCAGGCCATCTATCGGCTGGCGGTTTACAACCGTTCCCAAGGCCGCGTCTCCATCACCAAGGACTCCGATCCCTCCGAACTCCTCGACCTCTTTGACGCGGCGGACAGCACTGTGGCCTCGGTCCTAGGAACCATGACGGGTGTCCACATTGGTTTCGGGAAGATCGTTCTGAAACCTTCAGGAGAGGCTGGAACCTATCAGGTGAGTCTAGATGGGCGAGCCGTTCCAGAAGGCGCTCTGACCAAAGTTCTCAACGGAGACCACGAAGTGCTCATTCAGGCAAAACGCATGTTGGGCACCGAGACCTACACCCGCAACCGTGTCCAGGTCGAAGAGGGGAAGACGGTCGAAGTCCCGTTCTCGATTCCCTATTTGACTCCTGCCGAATCGGCTGAGATTGACGCCAGCGGGAACGCCGTTACTCAACTGTGGCAAGACCCTTCCAAGATCGATCAGGTGGACAAAACACTTGAGGCGTATCAAAGCCTCTTCGGAGACGTCTCGTATTCACCTCGACTGGCGGCCTTGCGGCAGAAGGTACTTGACTTGAAACAGGCCTGGCCTGAACAGAAGGCCAAGCTATTGGAAGAGGCCTCGGCTCAACAAGTCAGCGAAGAGGAGAAGAGACAAGAAAAGGCCTACCGCGACGAGAAGATTCAGGACTTCGAGAACCAGAAGGCCGCTCTTGGGCCGCAGTACAAGGAGAGACAGTACTGGGATACCTGGGGCTGGTCGAGCCTGGCCGTGGGCCTAGGTTCGTTGGCCGTGTCGATTTATCCGCTTGTTCAGGTGTACAGCAACTATAACGCTTTGGCCTCGGCCACCGACAGCAACACCTACAACTCGGAAGTCAAAGCGGTGGAACAGTATAGGCCCCTCGCCAATGTGACCCTCGCCCTTGCCGCCACAGGATTGATCCTGGCGCCCGTCTTCTTTTCGACGGGCCCCAAAAAGGCGACGCTCGACGATGAACTTCAGTTGCTTGACAATGAAATTGCGGGTTTGCAACAGCAAGAATGACTTCAGGAGGTTCCGATGACCGCTAAAACGAGTGGATTCTTGCTGCTTCTTGCGGCCTTGAGCGCCTCATGCAACCTGTTTGACCCCTTGGTGAAGACCATTCAGTCACCGACGGGTGTGAACCTGGGTCTGGGTCGATACAGCCTCGTGAGAAACTTTGCCATGAACTTTGTGCCTTCGGTGACGCCCAAGGAGGCGCAGAATACCAAATTCAATTTGACAAGTTCCAACCCGGCTTCGATCAGTTTGTCGGGAAACAGGGCCAGCAGTCTGGCCGTCGGGACCTCGCTGGTGACGGCGACAACTGTGGCCGGAGGGCTGACGGCGACGGCCCAAATCGACGCCGTCAACTGGAGCGCCATCAACCCCTCGGGGGTGGTCAGCCACTTCGCAGGATCCAACGACAGTGTAGGGTCAACGGACGGGTCCACGGGCAGCGCTCGATTTTTCAACCCCAACGGCGTTTGTTTGGTTGGTACAAGCACCTTGTTCGTGGCGGATTCGCAAAACATGACAATTCGGCAGATCAATCTGAGTACCTCTACGGTAACCACTCTGGCCGGTAGCCCTGGCCTCCAGGCCGTAACCAACGGAACGGGTTCAGCGGCACGTTTTGCCTACCCCAGCGCCATTTGCTCAGATGGAGTCAACCTTTACGTCACGGATCAATACGGCAACACAGTCAGGAAAATCGTGATCTCCACCGGAGTGGTGACGACCCTTGCGGGCGGCACTCAGGGTTCCGCCGATGGTGTCGGCGCGGCGGCCCAGTTTCAGAACCCCAGCGGAATCTGCACGGACAACACGAATCTCTATGTCACAGACGGTAATGCGACCATCCGAAAAATTGTCATCTCTACAGCGACGGTAACCACCATCGCCGGCGCCTCCGGACAGCAGGGCTCCGCCGACGGAATCGGGACCTCGGCCCGGTTCAACAGCCCTTCCGCCGTCGCCACTGACGGTTCCAATCTGTACGTTTGCGATTCGCAAAATGACACGATCCGTAAGATTGTCCTCTCGACGCTTCAAGTGACGACCTTCGTCGGGTCGGCAGGCCAGAACAACAGCACTGATGGCATAGGTGTCAGCGCCCGCTTGGGCAGTCCCCAAGGCATTTACTGCGACAACACCTATCTGTATGTCTCGGATTCCTACGGTGCCACAATCAGGAAGATTGTGATAGCGACCGCCGCCGTTTCGACCTTGGCGGGCGGATTCCCTAACGGAGCGGCCGACGGAGCGGGAACCTCGGCGCAGTTCGGTAGCGCCAGGGGCCTGGCTTATGGCGGCGGGGTCCTCTACGTTGCCGACACGAACAACAACACGATCCGGGCAGTCGATACCGGCGGGTCGGTTAGCACGTTGGCGGGGCGAGCGAGTGCAGGCTTCGCAAACTCCGCGGGTACTGCGGCCCGCTTCAACTTTCCGTCAGGAATCTGTTCGGACCAGACTAGTCTCTTCGTTGTTGACCAGAACAACTTTGTTATCCGAAGGATCGATCCGGGGTCGGGTAACGTGACCACCTTGGTAGGAACACCAGGAAGAAATGACGGGGGTACGGACGGTACCGGAAGCAACGCCCTTTTTGCAGGCCCTCGTGCGCTCTGCACCGACGGAATCAGTCTCTTCGTCGTGGACCAATACGGTTCCAAGATCCGGCGCGTGGTGATCTTCACGGGGGTTGTGAAGACGTTGACTCAAGTGGACAACGCCCAGGGAATCTGCACAGACGGGGTCTTTCTCTATGTGACCTTGGGTTCCAATTCCATCCTCAAGGTGTCCATCGATGACGGAAGCACAACCACACTGGTTTCAGGACTCAACGATCCCCAACAACTTTGTACTGACGGAACCATGCTTTATGTGACGGAAGGGAACGCGAACTTGGTTTTGAAGATCGATCCTTCCACAGGAGCCAGATCGACTCTATCTGGTAATGGGAGCGGCGGTGAAGTCGACGGCGCAGCCGGTGTGGCCCAGTTCAATCATCCGACGGGAGTAACCACCGATGGATCGTCGCTCTTCGTGTCGGACCAGTACGGCAACAACATTCGGAAGGTCTCGATTTCAACGGGCGCAGTGACGACCTTGGCCGGCGCCAACGCGCCAGGTAACGCCGACGGGTCGGGCACAAGTGCCAGTTTTCAGCAGCCCGCGGGACTCTGTAGTTTTGGCAGCAGCCTCTACGTGACCGACCAAGGAAACAACTGCATCCGGCAAATTCAATAGGCGGAACCTCGCCGGTTCCGCCTCCCCGATCCGATCAGTAGGAATCCACAAGAATCTGAAAATACTCCTGGGGCATCGTGCAGGCGGGGCACACCTTGGGCGCCTCGACGCCTTCGTAGATGTACCCACAGTTGGAACAAACCCACAGAACCGTCGTCTCTTTCTTGAAGACTTTTCCCGCCACGACGTTGGCCTTGAGGGCCAAGTAGCGCTCAGAATGGTGCTTCTCGGCCCTAGCGATCGACTCGAAAATGGTCGCCACAGCTGAAAAACCCTCTTCCCTGGCCGTCTTGGCAAACCCGGGGTACATCGTCTTCCACTCGTAGTCTTCCCCGTCGGCTGCCGCTTGAAGGTTTTCGGCGGTGGTTCCCACGACCCCTGCATGAAACTGCCCGGTCAACGTCACTTCGCCGCCTTCGAGCAGCTTGAACAACCGTTTGGCGTGTTCCTTCTCCTGGTTGGCCGTCTCCTCAAAGATCGCGGCAATCTGCTGGAACCCGTCTTCCTTCGCCTTGGCGGCAAAGAACGTGTACTTGTTCCGAGCCTGCGATTCTCCGACAAAGGCCGTCACAATGTTCTTCTCGGTCTGCGTTCCCTTGAAACTTTTCATCGGAACCTCCGAGGGACATTCTAATCCTAATAAACCTTGAAGAGTAGAGCGCGGCGGAGCGTGTCTTTGACACGTGAGCACGTGAAGGCCTTCGGGGCGCCGGCCGACCGGGCCGCTAAGGTTTAGCGTCCGTACAAGCGGTCCGCGGCGAGACAGGTGTTCGGAGCCTCGGCGACGGACCGCTGACAGTTTCCCTGCCCGTAGCGAGGACCCGGTTGGGCAAGACCCGAAGAAAGTGAGCGGCGGAGCGTGTCTTTGACACGTGAGCACGTGAACGCCTTCGGGGCGCCGACCAACCGGGCCGCAGTAGGGCTGGGGAACTGTCAGTCCTTATGCATCTTTAGGCCGACAACCACCGCCCCATGATCGCTGACCCATGGCCGCGGCATCTCATCGGTCAGGGCCGGGTCGAGCAAATGATCATTGTAGAGCCGCATGTACTCGACGGCTGCGATGTGCCGGGGGTTTTCTCTGACAAATTCCTGGCTGACAAAGATATGGTCAAGCGATTCGTAGTGACTATCGTGCAGATGGGTGTAGTAGACGTCCTTGTAGCTCTTGCGCACCTGCAGGTCACCGCAACTGTAGAGCAGAATATCCCACAACTTCTTTTTCACTTCAGGGGGGTAGTAACTCTGAGGATGATCCCCTTGAAGAATGTCAGAAGTAACCGCGTGGGTGGAGTCGTTGAGGTCTCCCAGGAGGATCAGAGGTGTTTCAGAATGCCGAATCTCGTGGAGGACGATGGAACGAAGAGCCGCAGCCTCGCAAGCTCGAAACACAAGAGCGCGGGCCTGCCCGCGGGCCATTTCCCACGGGTCGCGGCGGTCGCGTCCTTCATCGACCATTGGCCTCTTGGATTTCAGATGGACGACGAGAATGACCGCCGGCCGCCCGCCCGGAAGTTCGACCTCAACCTTGAGCACAGGCCTGTGAAAACTGTGAAAGGGCACAAACTGACCTGCCACGTCGAGTCGGGCTTCAACGGGAAAATCGCGGATGATTTCCACCTTCTGAACAGGGAGTCGGCTGGCAAACCCGACCCGGGGCAGATTTCCGGTTTCATCGGCCAGATCGATTACGGCGTTTTCGTAACGACCGGTCTTCGCCAGAACCTCTTCCAACGCTTTCTTATGGAAGACCTCCTGGAATCCGATGAAGTCGGCGTCTACCTCACCCAGCAAACCGGCGGTCCACTCCACCTTTTTTTCGTAGGTAGCCATGGAAAGCCTCTCTCCGGGATAGGTCTCCCGATCTGGCTGAGCGAGGTTCATTGTGTTAAAGGTAGCGATTTTGAGGTGGGGCATAAGATCAATATACGGATAATGCGCCCTTGGCCCCAGTCTTGACGGGTCGATGCACCAAATCTACGATAGATTCACTTGTTTATTCGTGTTCACAAGGGCGCGACTAGCCGGAAGGGGGAATTCTATGGGGTTTTTCAAGGTGTTGTCTGCCAGCGTTTGCTTGGCGCTGGTGGTGAGCTTTAGCGTTGCCGAAACCCCTGACATCATCCAGATCCCCCTTCAATGGAAGGCGATTTCAGGGGCGGGGGGCTACAGGCTCGAACTCAAGGACGCCACGGGTCAGATCACGCTCACCGAAGACCTGACGGAAACCAAAACGACGCTGTCGCTGGAACCTGGAACCTACGAACTCCGCGTCTCCACCCTCAACCGCTTCGGAAAACCCGAAGCCGGCACGCCGTGGACACCCCTCACGATCAAACCGATTCCTGTCCCGGAAATCAGCAGCGTTCGACCGGCCTCTATCCCGGAGGATGAACCGGCGACGGTGGTGGTCACCGGCAAAGGCGAGGACGAAAAGACCACTTGGTTGCTAGTACCCGAACAAGGATCCCCCCTTTCGCTGGTGCCCAAAGTCTCGGGAGAGGGCTGGTCGTTTACCTTGCCGGCGCTGGCGCAGGGAACCTACACTCTGCGCGCTACTGGTAAGACTGGCAAAGTCGGACAACTCGCCACGGCGGTGACGGTGAGACCTCACGACGCTCTTGTGTCCGGTTGGTCGCTTGTCACAGCCGACGCTCAACATCCCCTCAGCGTTGAGTTCAAGGGCCGGTATTTGTACCCAGGAACAACCTTCGTCTTCTCGGCAGGAAACCTCCGACAGACGAATTCCGTGTCCGCCGGCCAAGATCTGACCCGGGTTACCCTTCCCCTCCCCCAGGATGCTGGAACTTATGCCATTTCCGTCGAAGGATTTGAGGCCTCAAGAACCGTCATTCCCTCGTTGACCGTGCTTCCGGTTCCCCAGTTGGCTGGCGTTGTTCCGACCAGCGGCCCAACCGAACGGCCCGTGGTGGCCCTCCCCCTGGTCGACGGATCACCGAATCTTCGAATTTTTGTCGAGTACGGACGAGAGCGCCATGAAATCGAGAACCCTGTGCAGTCAGCGACCCAACTGTCTTTTGCTGTTCCAGCCAGCCTGTCGGCGCCCGGCAACTACAGACTCTGGATCGCCAACAGCCAAGGGCGGGAAACCGTGTTCGCCGAGGGACTGACCATTAAAAACGACGGATCGGTTCAGGGCAGTCCGGCCAGCGTCAAAGTAGTCACAGATCAAGCCGATGCCAAGGTGCGACTGGGAGACGGGATTTGGGTGGAACTTCCACACACTTTTGAAGGACTGGAGGCTGGAAAGAACTATCGCCTCAGTTTTTCAAACGTGTACGTACAAAACCAACTCTTGGCGAGTCCAGCGGTCTCCTACCAGCCAAGTCCCCACGAAGTGGCGTCGATCAAGACAAACTACGTTGTGGGCCATGGTGTCCTGAAGTTCCCAGACCTTCCGGCAGACTCGCAGATCTCGGTTAACGAACTGGCTGTCGCCCCTGAGCTTCTTTCTCAGGGCAATCTCACCGTGGAGTCTGGAGACATGACTATCGATCTTCAGAGTCCGGCCGGTCAACGTTGGACGAAGAACCTGACCCTGTTACCTGACGCCACGATCGAGACTCCTCTGGACAGTTATCTCCCCATCGTTCCCCAAAGAAAGATTGTGATGGATGGGCCCGAGGAATGGGAGGGGCTGGTTCCCATCGTGACTTCGACCACGTCGATGAAAGGCGCCTTTGAGCCGGGAAGCCAAGTGAAGCGCCTCTGGTCTAGCCGTGACGAAAGCTCGCTCTATTTCAGGTTGGATCTCGACGGACCACCTTTGTCGGGGCTGGCAGAGGCCGACTACGGGTTGGTTTTCGGCACAGGGAAGCGGCTTGAAATCCGGACGAATTTTGCCAACGGGAAAGGCACAACGTTCGTTACAAATTTGGCGACCAAGAAATCGTCGAAAGTCGGCTCGTTTGTGGTCCTGCCAACGGGGCTGGAAATGAAGATTCCCTTCGATGAGCTCTATCGGTTGGGGTTCGACGATTCTGAAACTCTGAACCTGAATCACAGCGTTGCTTACCGCTTGGCCGGGGCCGAGCGCGTTGGCGTGCCCCAAGACCCGCTGACCTCGAATCAGCAGGTTCAAATTCAGCCCTGGGATGAACCGCCGAAACCGACGGTTCCGACGGTTTCCACTTTGGCGTTCGGCTTCACCAACCCCACAGGAGTTGCCGTTGATTCCCAGAATGCCGTTTACGTTGCCGACACTGGCAGCAACTCAATCTTGAAAGTTCTCCCCGATGGCACAGTCACCAAGTTCGCGGGATCAGGAAAGGCCGGACGAGCCGACGGCAACGGGGCGAGCGCCTCCTTCGACGGTCCAGTGGCGCTTGCGTTGGCCCCGGATGGAAACCTATACGTGGCCGAGTCGCAGAATCGCTTGATCAGGAAGATTTCTCCCAAGGGTCAAGTGACGACCTTTGCAGGTTCGAAAGTGCCCTACGCGGGATCCGACGATGGGAAAGGAATCGAGGCCTCTTTCCTTTTCCCTGCAGCTCTGGCCGTCGATCGTTTCGGCACGATCTTTGTCCTTGACGTCAATGCGTCTCCACGTTTTCATCTTCGGAAAATCACCCCTGACGGAATGGTCACAACGATTGTCGAATCGGCGTTGTCCCAATGGTTTAATGAAAACTCGAAGATCGACTCGACGGGGACCTTCGGTTTGACTGTCAGCGGAACAGGTGTTCTCACGGCAACCGTTCCCACTGACCATGCTCTTCTGAGAATTGATGAAACTGCTGACCAACAGGTTGTCGCGATCAGCGACAACTTTGGTACCAAGTTACGGAAACCCACGGCTTTGACTTCCGACTCCTCGGGCAACTTGTATGTCGTCGACGCAACCGGCCAAAAGGTTCTCAGAGTTTCGCCTTCTGGCACGGTGACAACGATCGCGGGTACGGGCCAAACGGGAACGCGAAACGGTGCAGGTTCTGTCGCGACGTTCAATGGCCCTTGCAGTCTCACCATTGGGCCAGACGGAGCGCTCTACCTGTCTGACTCGCTGAACCAGAAGGTGCGAAAGATCTTCCTTCCACCTGATAACTCTCCTGAACCGATTTGGTCGGTGACAACGCCTCTTCCGGCAGGAACTCTCAACTTTCCCACGGCCCTGACCCAGGGGAGCGATGGATCGGTCTACGGCATCGACGGCAATCGGATCTTCAAGCGGACGCCCGAAGGAGGCGTCGAAATTCTCGCAGGCGGGTTTGAAGAAGGCGACAAGGACGGTCCAGGTCCGGTGGCCAGATTCCGCCACCCTGAGGCTTTGGTCGCGATCAACGCCACGACCATAGTTGTCGCCGATACTCAGAATAACAAACTTCGCGTCGTCGGCCCCTCTGGAGTGAGCACGATCAAGGCCGGATCCTGGGCAAGACCGCGTGGAATCGCCCTGGGTCAGGATGGAAGTCTCTACGTTTCCGATGCTCAAAACCACAGGATCATGAAGGGAGGTCTGGAAGGCGCTTGGAAGGTCTTTGCTAGTTCAAAGCAGGTCAACGCACCAGGGGCTTTGGCCTTTGACCGTTCTGGAAACCTCTACGTGATCGACGGCAGCCAAATCAAAGAAATCAATCCTCAGGGAGTGACGATCAAGCTGGCCGGGGGTGATCGAGCGGGAACTGGTACCGATTTAGCAGCAAACTGGTTGCTATCCGTACCCAGAGGGCTGGTGGTCGACCGGCGGTACAACCTCTATGTCGCCGACACAGGAAGTGATCAAATTCGGCAGATTTCGCCCGAAGGAGTGATGACGACCATTGCTGGCAGGGCCAAACCAGGAAACTTGAACGCCTTCGGCCCTGACGCCGCCTTCGACCATCCTTGGGGAATCACCTTAACCGCCGACGGTTCGTTGATCGTGGCTGACTCGATGAATCAGACGCTGCGAAAACTCGCTACGGACCAGCAGGCAGACTTTTCGATCAACCAAGGTGGGGTACCCAAAGAGTCTGAGACAGTCATCCCTGTGCAAAGGACCATCAAGATGGACGGACAGCTTGAGGGTTGGGCCGGGATCAGGCCGGTCAAGACAAAGATGGGTTCCTCGTTTTGGGAGAATATTCCCGGGACCGCCATCAACGCCATCTATTTTGCAGAAGACCGAGACTACCTTTACTGGATGATGACCACCTCAGACGGCAGGAATCCTCCCAACGTTCCAGTGAATTTTGAGGTTGGTCTTCACGTGGGGCAAGGATACATGGGAATGAAGTTCAACGGCTGGACACCGCGCGCACCGCAAATTTGGTACCAGCCAACAAGCCGTCCCCCGGGAAGAACCGCCTGGGATAGCACGACTTCCGCCGACTACTTCTTGGGGGATGGTTTCGTTGAAGTTCGGTTCCCTCTCAAAGTCCTCAGGAAGCTGGCGGGTACGGAGCCGTCGCATCGCTTCTGGGCCAAGACTTACCTGGGAGCCAGCGGAATCCGAATGTCCGATGGGACTCACCTCGGAGACGGAGACATTCAGTTCTAGTCGAAAGGAGTCCAGTTCTGACGAAAAATGCTCTGTACGGGGGATTTGCGCTAGATCCTATTTCTTTATTATGATTGAATTAGTAATAAATTGAATCGGCATTGAACAGTCGAGGAAACAAAAATGAAGGTCACGTCGGCGTTGGTCCCCATTCTCATTTTGCTAGCTTCGTGTTCCCCCCAAACTCAAAAGCCCGCTCCAACCGCGACCCCCATTCCTGCGCCGACCGCTGCCTCGCCGGCAGAAGTCATCGTCAAAACAGGGGTATTGACCTTTGTCGCCGGAGAGGTCGAGGCCGAGACGGGCGGAACGTGGAAGCCTGTCGACACCGGAGACACAGTATCGGTCGACTCCAAAGTCCGAACCGGGAAGAAGTCGGCGTGTGATATTCAGTTCGCGCAGCTTGGCGTCGTCCATTTGGCCGAATCGACAGATGTGTCGCTGAAGACAATCGTGGTGTCGTCTAAGAAGAAGGCCGTAGATTTGGAACTCCTGACGGGAAGCGTCACCGCCAAAGTGTCCAAATTGCTCGGGAACGACCGCTTCCAGGTGAAGACCGACACCGTCGTTTGCGGCGTCCGTGGAACGCGCTTCGTGGTGACCAAGAAGGAGGGAACGCCAACGACGATTGGCGTCGCCGAGGGTTCGGTCGCCCTCCTTCCCCCCACCTACGATGCCCAAAAGCTCGACGATTTGTCAGCTTCGCCTGACCAGAAGTCTGTGGTTGACGCGGTGAGAGCCTCCATTCTGCAAGCCTCCACCACGGTGACGGTTGGTTCTCAAGCGGTGGTCACCAAGGCTAGTTTGCAGAAATCGGCCGAGGCAATTGCCAAGATTGAGGACAGCTTGGCCCAGCTTCCCACACCTGTGCCCGCGGCTCCCGGTTCGGCCCCGGCCCCGGTCGTGGTTCCGGACACGGTGACCCAAGCTCTTCAAGACTATCAAAAGGCCGCCCCTGGTCCCGGAACTCCGGTTCCGCAGGCCCAGACCCTAGAAACCAAGAAATCCTTGACAGCAACTCAGGACCTTCAAGTAAAAGAGGTCTTGCCTCAAGTCGCGCCTCCTGTTTCGGCTCCGAGCCCAACCTCGACCCCGGCCCCCCAGGCGCAAACCTCTGTGGCGCCGGCGCCTGTTTTGGCCTCTCCTCGACCCATCGCCCCGGTCGGCGGCACCTCGGTCGACATCAAAACGCAAGCCACCATCCGATTTTCGTGGAGGCCTGTTCCCGGTGCCACAGGGTACGAGGTGAACCTCTTCAAGGACAAAGAGAAGACTCCCGTCAAATCGTGGACCACCGAGGATTCAAGCGTGGTCTTGGATAGGTTCACGGGACTTCAAGAGGGCTCGTTCCGTTGGGAGGTTGTGGCCGAGAAGAACGGCGACTCGCCGCTCAAGAGTGCTCCTTCGAGTTCGGTCTTCCGGATCGTCAAGGGAACTCAGCTCTCAGCGCCGTCGCTTGATCCGCCAAGCCAAGACTAGACGCTTTCTGGAGGAGCCATGAGAATGCCCACGCGCCTATTTCTCGCTGTCTGCTCTTTTCTTGTGGTCTTGCCGAGTCTCCCCGCCCAAACCCCCGACATCATCGCGATTCCCCTGCACTGGCAGGCGGTAAAAGGCGCAGGAGGCTACCGCGTTGAGGTGCAAGACGGTGCCGGCCAAATCACCTTCTCGCAGGATCTGACCGACACAAGCACGACAATTTCTCTTCAGCCCGGTTCCTACCAGCTTCGCGTCTCGACTCTCAACCGCTTCGGCAAACCCGAGGCCGGAACGCCCTGGACTCCCTTAGTCATCAAGCCCATACCCCAGCCGGTTATCGAAAAAGTCGAGCCCGCGCAGGTTCAAGAGGACGAGCCGGTCACGCTGACCGTCGCAAACAACGGCGAAGACGCCAAAACCAAGTGGGAGCTGATCCCGGCCCAAGGCGGCCCGCTGACGCTGACCGCCACAGCCTCGGGCGACAATTGGAATTTGCCGGTACCGGCACTTTCCCAAGGAAGCTACACCCTGCGGGCTACCGGCAAAACAGGCAAAGTAGGAGAGCTGACGTCGGCGCTGACGGTTGTGGCTCACGAACCGGTGGTGGCAATCTGGACTCTTGTGCCTGCCGACCAGACGCATCCGCTGCAGATTCAGCTGACGGGGAAGTACCTCTACCCGGGCAGCAGGGTGGTGTTCAGCCGCCCCGGTGCGGCAGCCCAAGAGTTCACCTTTCCCGCCGGTGGCGAACTGACTTCGGTAACGGTTGGGGCCCCAACCGAGGCGGGTGCCTACACGGTCGCTACGGCGAGAACCGCGGCTGGGAAGACCATTGGTCAAACGCTGACCATTCTGCCGGTTCCCGTACTCACGGGAATTCTTGCCGGTTCGTCGGTGACTTTGCCGCTGACTCAGGCGTCACCAGGACTCAGGGTGTTCGTTCTGTATGGAGGACAGCGCCACGAGATCTCCGACCTCAACCAAGGCTCCGAGCAACTCTCCTTCTCCCTTCCTGAAGAACTCAGAACCCCGGGAACCTACCCGCTTTGGGTCGTGAACGCGCAGGGACGCGAATCCGCTTTGACCGAAGGGCTGACCGTCAAAGCCGATGGTTCGGTGCAGGGGAGCTCGGCCGCGGTGGCGGCGAAGGCCGACAAGGACTTTTCGCAGGCTCGGGTGGACGACGGAGCCTGGACGACCCTGCCCCACACCTTTGACGGGCTAGAGGCTGGTAAAACCTACCGCGTAACTTTTCAAAATCTTTCCAACCAATTTCTCTCAAGCCCAGACGTCACGCTGGCCTTGAGCCCTCACGAGACCAGGGACCTCACGGCCACCTTCACCGTCGGCAGCATCACCTTGAGGTTCAACGATCTTCCCACCGACGCCCGTGTTTTGGTGAATCAGAAGACGGTTGACACCAGCGCCTTCCTCGACAAGAGTCTATCCGTCGAAGCCGGCGATGTGGCGCTAGAAGTTCATTCCTCAGCCGGGCAAATTTGGACAAGGAGCCTCATCGTCGAACCTGGCGCCACCATTGAAAATCCGCTTGACAGTTTTGTCGCCGTGGTTCCTCAGCGATCGATCGACCTGGGCAGTACAGACGACTGGGAGGGGTTGGCGCCGATCTTTGCCCCCACAGGCCAGGAACAGGCCTCCGATCCGGGCAGCCACCTCAAAGCCATTTGGTTTGCGCGCGACGCCGCCTCCCTTTACGTTAGGCTCGACCTTGACGGCGAGCCTGTGCCGACCATCAGCTATTGGCTGAGTTTGTCCACCAAAGATCGAATTGAGTTTCGGACGGAGTTTTTGAAGGGCCAATGGTCAACGGCTCTGGTGAACACCAAGACAGGGAAAGCCGTCGGAGCAGCACTCGCCAAGGCCTTGAAAACGGGTCTTCAACTTCGGGTTCCCCTCGACTCGTTGAAACAGGTAGGTCTTAACGAGGCGATCAGTGTCACGGCGACGTATTCGGTCGCGACCCGTCTTTCGCCCACCAATCGGCTCGGCATTATTCAACGCGGACTTCCGTTCTCCGAGATTCTGCAGATTGCGCCCTGGACCGAACCCGCGCCGCCCACTGTCCCTACTGTTTCCACGTTGGCAGGTGGCTTTGCCAATCCGGCCGGGGTCGCGGTCGATTCGCAAGGAAACGTCTATGTGGCTGATACGTCAAAGAATTCGATCCTGAAAGTAACGGCCGACGGGTCGGTAACCACTTTCGCGGGAAGTGGAAAGCCCGGAGAAGGTGACGGAAATGGGACCACAGCGACCTTTGATCATCCAGGGGCCATTGCCTTTGGTCCCGACGGTAGCCTGTATGTAGCCGAAACCGTTCACTTCTTGATTCGAAAGATCTCGCCTCAGGGTGTCGTTTCGACCTTTGCCGGGTCCGGAGCCACCGGCGGATACGGTGGTAAGAACAGCGAAGTCAGACCTTCTTTTGATCTGCCGGGCGCGCTGGCCGTCGATCGATTCGGGAACGTCTATTTGGTCGATCTTCCAAACGATCCGGCTCCCATGCGGTTTCGCGTTTGGAGGATCTCTGCAAACGGACAAACAACCATGCTTGCCGACCAGGCGATCAATCGGTGGATTGACAACGTTGACAATTTCAAGACCCGAGACGGATCTTGGAGCACTCCTGTACACGGATCTGGGAACGCCATAGGAATCGCGATTCGTGGTGGATTTCTGCTGGTTTCGTATTCCAGCACTCATCAGGTGCTCAAGATTGATCTGGGTGGCCACGAAGAAGTTTCCGCCATCGATATCACGCCGGCAGGGGTCCTCAACCTTCCCACATACTTGGCTGTAGACCTGTCGGGAGATCTGTACATCACCGACTCTGCGACTAACCAGATCGATAGGATAACCTCTTCGGGTGTCTTGACGGTCATCGCTGGAACAGGCCAAGCCGGATCGACGAACGGCCCAGGACAAGCTGCTTCCTTTGATCGGCTCAACGGAATTGCCGTCCGAACCGATGGACTGATCTACGTCGCCGACTCCCTCAACCAGAAGATCCGTAAGATCACGCTTCCTCAAGAAACGAAGGGAGAAACAAAGGCGCTCATGACCACCCTCGTCCCCAGCGGAACTCTGAACTCTGCGAAGGCTCTTCAGCTGGGTGCCGACGGAACACTGTACGGAATTGACGGCAACCGGATCTTTGCCCGAAAACCCTCCGGAGAGATCTCCTTCGTTGCGGGAACCGAAGACCAGGGGTTGGTTGACAGCGAAGCGGGGGTTACGGCCCAGTTTCGCTTCCCCGAGGCCTTGGCGGTCGACAGCGAGAACACGATCTACGTTGCCGACACCGGGAACAGCAAGATTCGAAGCATCGGCCCAAACGGTGTGACAACCTTTTCCGGAAACTGGAATCGACCACGGGGAATCCTCGTGAGTCCCGACGGTTCAATCTATGTTTCCGATACTGGAAACCACAGGATCCTGCGCTATCGAAGCTACAAACTGGGGGGAGACGCCACCTGGAAGGTCTTTGCGGGTCCGAAGCAGGTGTCAGAACCGGGTTCCTTGGCCATGGACAGGCATGGCAATCTCTACGTCGGCGACGGGAATCAAATCAGTGAGATCAATCCCGACGGACAGGTGGCTGTCTTGGCCGGATCCGCCAGAGGAGGAATCTTCGACGATGTCGGCTCCCGGGCTGCGCTATCGCTTCCCCGCGGTCTAGCCATCGATCAACACGAGAATCTGGTTTTTGTCGACGGTGGTTCGGACCAAATACGCTGGGTAACCCCTGGTGGAAAGGTCACAACCCTTCCAGGCTGGTCCATTCAAACCGAAGGCGCTTCCAAAAATGTCCGGCAGGTTCTGGTTTCAGGGATGGCTTTGTCCCCAGACGGTTCGTTCATCTTCGCCGACGGCGGTGACCATAGCCTCAACCGGCTGCAGCTCCCCCCGCCGTAACCCGACTACAGATACGGCAGCACTTGCCTCGCCGCATCGTCGTTCTTGACGCGTTTGATGTGCTTTCTCACGACCCCGTCGGGACCGATAACGAAGGTTTGCCGGATGACGCCGATGACTTTGTTGCCGTAGAGGTTCTTCTCGCCCCAAACGCCCCAGGCCGTCAGAACCTTCCGTTCTGGGTCGGCCAACAGGGTGTAGGGCAGACCGAACTTGGTCTGGAACTTCTTGTGGCTGGCCGAGTCATCGGGACTGACGCCGACAATAACCGCATTTTTTTCCGCAAGGAGAGCCGCGCCGTCTCGCAGCGAGCAGGCTTCACGGGTGCAAACCGGCGTGTCGTCGGTGGGGTAGAAGAACAGAATAACCGATCTTCCCCGGAACGAGGAGAGCGAAACCATTCGCCCATCGGCGTCGGGCAAAGAGAAATCCGGAGCGATTTCGTTTTCTTGGAGCATGTCGAACCTTAGCCTCAAACGACGATTGCGACAACTGTGGCTTGCAGGCAGACCAGGTCGCGCTTATCGTTGAAAGGGGGGAATCCGTTTGCAGACGATCTTGATCATCGATGACGATCCCATCATCCTCGAGTTGATGTCGGCCTACCTTACCCAGAGGGGCTTCCGCGCTGTTACGGCTCCCGACGGCCGCGCCGGCCTCGAGGTCTTCGCAGCCGAGAGACCCGACGCCGTTCTGTGCGATCTCTCGATGCCCGGACTCGGCGGTTTGGGCGTCTTGGCCGAAGTCAAACGGCGCTCGCCGCTCACGCCCTTCGTCGTCGTCTCGGGAACCAGCGACATCAATCTCGCCGTCGAAGCCCTTAGGCAAGGCGCCTGGGACTATCTGCTTAAGCCTCTCCCGGGACTAGAGTTGCTTCCTCCTCTGCTTGCAAGAATGGAGGAGAGGGCGTTGTTCCTCCGTGAAAAGGAGCTCTACCAGAGCCGCCTAGAGGAACAGATCAAAGTTCGAACGACGCAACTGCTCCGGCAGCTGCGCGAAAAGGATCTTCTCTTGGCCGAGGTGCACCACCGCGTCAAAAACAACCTTCAGATCATCCTGATTCTTCTGGGGCTCCAGTACGACCACAGCACCGATCCGGCGGTCAGATCGGCACTCGACGCAAGCCAGAACCGCATTCACGCCCTGGCCATGGTGCAAGAGGAAATGTACGACCCCGATCACGCGACGCTGGTCAACGCGCGGCACTACGGCACGGGCCTGATCCACCATCTCTTGTCCGCTCATGACCTTACGGCACAGGTAGACTTGAAGATTGAAATCGAAGACTTAGCGCTTTCCCCTGGGCTGGCCTTCACTTGCGGTCTTGTGCTCAACGAGCTGATGGCCGCTCTCGCGGTGCCGCCCGCAAAGGGGCCGTGGACACTGACTTTCGATTGGCGGGCGGTAGGGCCAGGCAGAGTCGAACTCACTCTTGTAGAATCGCGGGGAGTCTGGGCGAACTGGGTCCCCGCTCCCAACCGGCCCTCGTTGGGCTGGGATCTTGTTTCGGCCCTTGCGACGCAGGAGGGGGGAGCAGTCCTGTGGAGTCCTGAAGATCCAGGAAGAATGACGATTCGGCTGTCCTAGGAGTTTCCTTGCCCAAGCTGGGCGTGGTGGACTCAAGACGCCGAAGCCGATACACTTTGTTTATGCCCATCAGCCCAAGTGAACCCGGCGTCTTCCGCGCCGCGTTTCCCCTTCACTACCCCGACGCCGACGCCGCGGGCTTTGTCCGCCTCACGAGCCTGCTGAGTCTGTTGCAGATCCAAGCTGGAGAGCACACGGAGTCTCTGGGTTTCAACTATCGAACGCACAAAGATGCGGGCGTGTTCTGGGTCCTAAGCCGCTTGACGGTGCGGTTCGACGCTTGGCCCGAGTACCCTGGCCGGCTGACCGTCGACACTTGGTCGCGTTCGACCAAGGCCGTCTTCGCACTCCGTGACTACCGATTCGGCACCGAAGAGGCCGGTTGGGCCGGACGAGGATCGGCGGCCTGGGTGCTGTTGAAAGATAGAAAACCTCAGCGCCCCGAACCTTGGGTCGAAATCTACGAAAAGGTTCGCCCCGAGGAACCGGCTGCCGAAATGCCCGCGGCCTTGCCAGGCTTCGAGAGCGGGACCGCTTGCGACTCGGAACAGACAGTGGAGGCCGATTGGGAAGACCTCGACATGAACGGCCACGTCAACAACGTCAACGCCATCGGCTGGTGCGTCGCTCACCACGACTTCGAGTTCCTTTCGCAGTTTCGGCCTGAGTTTCTCGAGGCCAACTTTCTCGCCGAAATGTTCTGCGGTCAGAGGTTCAAGGTGAGCCGCCGGGAAATTCAGGGGAGCGAAGGCCGCAGGGCGTTTGACTACGTGGTTGTTCGT
The DNA here is from genome assembly GCA_964475005.1 of uncultured Spirochaetales bacterium. Taxonomy (GTDB): domain Bacteria; phylum Spirochaetota; class Spirochaetia; order JABEVK01; family JABEVK01; genus JAIFLN01. Next base: position 19,266 of record CAYYUZ010000021.1, on the reverse strand, counting down.
GAGACCGACCAAGTGGCAACGTTGCGGTTGAGAATTTTGTATCGCCAGGAATAAGAGACAGGATGGCAGGATTTTCAGGATGAACAGGAGGGGAACAGGGGGAAGTCAGTAAATTCTTCCCTGCCCTTGTCCTGCGAATCCTGGACATCCTGGAATCCTGTCACATTTCTTCTGGTCTACAGCGTTAGGGTATACCGGACGTACCCGTCGGCGGGACGGAAGCGGTCGTAGAGCCGCCTTGCCGCGGTGTTTGTCGCTTCGGTGTGCCAATACAGGCGGCCCCACCCCTCGGCCTCGGCCTTGCGCCACAGAAAAGTAATCAGCGAGTGCGCCACATCGCGACCTCGGAACGCGGGGACGACAAAAAGATCTTCGAGGTAGCACAGAAGTTTGGGACTCCAGGTATGGGGATGGAGTACGGTGTGCGCAAACCCCAGCAACTGTCCTTCGGGGGTAAAAGCGCCCCAGCCCTTCACGGGCGACGCCGGGTCCATCATGCGGCTCCAAGTCGTCTGATTCGTCGAAGCCGGAAGAGCCTCGCCGTAGAACTCGCAGTAGGAAAGCCAAAGCGGTTCCCAGGCGGCGCGGTCGGAATCCCCAAGTGGGCGGAGCACCAAACCGGCTACAGGCCCGGCGGAATGGCGGGCGCTGCGGATTCGAATGCTCTCGGCCTCGGCCTTCTTCCCCGCAGCGATTCCCCGGACAATCAGCGTCACGGTGCTGGCAACGACTGCCAAAACCAGCCCGAGAATAACAAAGCCGGCTGTCATTCGAACAGGCGGGCGATGGCCATAATCACCCGGTCCGGATCAAAGGGTTTAATGATAAAATCCTTGGCCCCCTGGCTGAGGGCCTCGTAGACCATGGTCTTCTGCCCCATGGCGCTGACCATGACAACCTTGGCGTCGGGAAACCGCGACACAAGGCCTTTGAGGGCATCCATTCCGTTCATCTCCGCCATGGTGATGTCCATAGTGACAAAATCAGGCTGAAGCTGAGCGTAGAGTTCGATGGCCTTCTGCCCATTTTCGGCCTCTCCCACCACTTCGTAGCGGGTTTGCAAAATGTCACGCAGCCGCATGCGCATCACGGTGGCATCATCGACAATCAGACCGCGCTTCATACGTTTCCCTCCGTTAGGGCGATGTTCAATTCAAGAGTACCAATTTCGGAAAGGAAGCTCAAACAGATGGTCTGCATGTTCAAGAAATCCATCCGCAGCCCCGGCCCCATGACGATGGCGGGAGGAGTGATGTCGATCTTGCCGTGGTCTCCAGCCAGCAGGATGCTCGCCTGACCCGTGATGATGTTCGCAAGTTCGCTGACCGCGCTGTTGACGAGCTTCTTGAGGTCGACAGGAAGTTTGCCGGGGAGCATGGCCTTGGTGACCGCCATGGCAACGTTCTCATCGAGGGAAAGAACGACTTGCCCTCTGACCGCGCCCGTGACGCCGATGATGATGGAGATATTCTGCCCCGGAACCGGCGAATCCTTGATCTTGAGATCCTTGCGTGAAAGCTTCACCCCGATCTCTTTCTGAAAGGTCTGGACAGCGGCCATCACGAAGGGATTGGCGTATTCGACTTTCATCTTTTTCTCCTTTCGGGACCAGGAGAAGGTCCCCTCGACCGTCGGTTGGCGAAGACGCCAATCGGCAAGATGATCTCAAACGTCGTTCCAGCGTTTGGCTTGCTTTGAACCTCAACCCGACCGCCCAGTTTTTCAGCCTCGACGCGGACGGCGGCGAGACCGATACCTCGGCCGGAAACCTCGGTGGCCTCGTCGCGCGTGGAAAATCCCGACTTGAAGAGGACTTGAAGGAGTTCTCGCGGGGCGGGCTGGGCGTCGGCCTCGATCAGCCCCAGACTCTTGGCCCGGGCTTCGACGTCGGCCAGCGAGACGCCTTGCCCGTCGTCCATGAACTGAAACACCACCGAGCGGGCCTCCCGCACGATCTTGAGGGCCAGGCGTCCCTCGGGCGGCTTGCCGTTGGCCTCGCGAACGTAGGAGAGCTCAATACCGTGGTCCACCATGTTGTTGACGATGTGGACACAGGCCGAAACCAAGCCGTCAAGCCGGTCAGGTACTACGCGGAGGTCGCCACCGACCACCTGTACCTGCATGGGCGCGATCTTCTTGCCGAGCTTCTCGGCGGTGGCCTGCGCAACGAACGGGAACCGCGAAAACAAGTCCTTGAGAGGCATTTTGCGAAAATGCTCGAGCACATCGACGAGGTGGGTTTCGTCGGAGAATTTTCTTGAAATGTATTTGGCAACCTTGTCGTACACCGGCCGTGGAATAACGATGCCTCCCGCTTCAGCCAGCCAGCCCTTGCCCAAGGCTTCTGTAATGATGTTGAGTTCCTGGTAGTACGCCTTCTTGAGGTCGAGGCTGAGGTCGCGGTAATCGAGCTCTTCGCCTAGCACCTGGGCGTCACTGATGGCGTATTCAAAGTCGTGGGCGACTTCCTGGGTGACGCTGAAACCGAAGAACCCGCAGTTCCCTTTGAAGGTATGGATGGCAGCCAGCAGCGTTTGAGCCTCTTCCTCAGTGGCCGCCCTTTCCTCGTAACCGCGCAGCGAGGTGAACAGCTCTTCGGCGTCGCTCAGAAGCCCGGCAAAGAAGTGTTTGTTGCCCAGCGCGCGCAAGACCAGGGTCCTCGTCGACTCATCGGCGCGCGTCCGGTCCGACAGCTGGCGGTCGACGGTCACGTCCGTCAGAACGCAGAGGATCTTGCCGGGTCCGGCCTCGCGGTACCCGATGGTGATGAACCGACCCTTGAGGAAGGTCTCCTTCTCCAACAAGTCGAAGATCACGCTGGCTTTGGACTTGCCCCGGAAGAACAGCGTCAGGCCCTGACGAAATTCCTCGGCCATGTCTTTGGCGTTGGGGAAAAGAAGATGATCGACTTCCTTTCCTTCGATTTCTTCGCCAAAGATGACCCGGCAACCCTGCGAATAATCAGGTTGAACCTGAAAGTCCGACCCGAAGGTGAACAACCCTTGCCCGGAACTATCGAGAATGGTCCTCAGCGCCTGAGTTCTGTCGACGACGGTCTCCTCGAGCATCTGATTGGTAGTCTCGATGATCTCCTGGTCGAACTGCATGAGTTTCATGGTGCGGTGCGACTGAACGACCTGAAAGATCGTCGAAAGTGCCCCGGTCAGGTAGATCACCAGCGGCGTTAACGGCGTCATCGTCTCGTTCCACTGCGCAATCGTCGTATGCGAAAGAAAGCCTTCTACAGGGAAACGCCACAAAATGACAAGGACTGTGACGCCTACCCCAATCCAGACTCCGGCCAGAATCGACCCGACACCGATCAGCGAAAGAATCATGAGCCCCAGGAAGTAGTAAGTGGTGGTGCGGAACATGTCCATTTCGATGACGCCCGTCCGGCTGGCCAGCGCGGCGAACGTCAAGATGACCAAGAGGCTGCCGTAGCCCAGCCAGCGGGCCATCTTCTGTTTGCCCAAGGTCAGAAAGAGAAGGGCCGTCAGACAGACGGCAAGATGCACCATCAGACCGTAGGGAAGCAGCGTCGAGGACACCCCGGGGCGAAGCAGAGCCGAGACAAACAGCAACCCGGCCGACACCACCATCAGAGACAGCACAAGCAGCAGGTTGGAGGCGTTGGTTTTTTCGCTGTGGCTGGCGCTTAAGTACTTGGAGAGGAAGATGTTGGCCATAGAATCTACGCCCTGCTTTCGACCATCTCGCTGGTTGGGTAAAAGCGGATGGAGGGATTGTCGGTTTTCATTCGGGCCAGAAGCCACGGATTTTCGGCCATGAAGATATGTGTTCCTCTGACGTCGATTAGGATCTTATGACTATATCGGTCGAGGAAGGCCTCAAGCGCCTTTTTATCGCTGCTGGTGACCCAATTGCACAGAGTATACTCGATCGGCTCGTACCGGCAACTGGCGCTGTACTCGTGTTCGAGGCGGTACTGCAACACTTCGAGTTGGAGCTGTCCCACCACCCCCAAAACCCTCACGTTTTGGTTGTGCGGTTTGGTGAAGACCTGCACCACACCCTCCTCGGCCAGTTGGTCGAGCCCTTTGTGAAACTGTTTGTCCTTCATTGGGTCGGCGTTGGCGATGGTCCGGAAGATCTGGGGGGCAAAGCTCGGAATCCCTTGAAAATGGAGGTCCTCGCCTTCGGTGAGCGTGTCGCCAATTTTAAAGGTGCCAGTGTCGTGAAGACCGACGATGTCTCCCGGCCAGGCTTCGTCGATGATGTCGCGGTTTTGGGCCATGAACGCCGTCGGATTGGCGGTGCGGTAGGGCTTGCCTCCCCTGACGTGCCAGTACTGTTTGTTGCGTTCAAAACGGCCCGAACAGATCCGGAGGAACGCCACACGGTCGCGATGCTTGGGGTCGAGGTTAGCGTGGATCTTGAAGATGAAGCCGCTGAACTTGGCTTCTTCGGGCTGAACGGAGCGTTCGTCGGCCTTTTTGGGTTGAGGAGACGGCGCCAGGCGGACCAAATTGTCCAGCAGTTCCCTGACACCGAAATTGTTGAGCGCCGACCCGAAGAACACGGGCGTCACCAAGCCTTCCATGTACTCCTGTACATCAAACGGCGGGTAGATCGACGAGATCAGGTCCACGTCGTCGCGGAGCTTCTTCGCCAGGTAGTCGCCGACTTCGCGGTCGAGGGCGGGATCATTGATGTCTTTGACGGCGACGACGTCTGTGGGTTTCTCCACCTGCCCTGGTTTGAACAAGTAGAGGTTGTTTTCGACAAGGTTGTACACGCCCCGAAAGCTCTGTCCTTGGCCGATGGGCCACGTGACGGGGCGGACCTGAAGCGCCAGTTCCCGCTCGACCTCGTCGAGAAGTTCGACGGGGTCTTTGCCCTCGCGGTCGAGTTTGTTCATGAACGTCACGATGGGTGTCGAACGCATTCGGCACACCTCGCAAAGTTTCCGGGTACGCTCTTCGACCCCTTTGACCGCGTCGATAAGGATGAGGGCGCTATCAACGGCCGAGAGCCCACGGTAAGTGTCTTCGCTGAAATCGGCGTGCCCGGGGGTATCGAGGAGGTTGATATGGCGTCCACCGTAGTCGAACCCCATCACCGAAGAGCTGATCGAGATCCCGCGTTCCTTCTCCATCTCCATGAAGTCAGAAACGGCAGCGCGGGAGTTCTTGTTGCTCTTCACGGCACCCGCGATGTGGATGGCGCCGCCGAAGAGCAACAGCTTCTCGGTGGTCGTCGTTTTTCCGGCGTCGGGGTGGCTGATGATGGCAAAGGTGAGGCGTTTTCGAATTTGCTGGACGAGTTCGGTCATGGCGCTTCAAGGTACAGTTTTGGAGGGCGCTTACTCAAGGGCTGGAGCTACCCCAGAAACCTCGCGCGCAGTGCCTGTTTGTCGATCTTTCCCACCGAGGTTTTGTTCAAATCGGGGCTGAAGACCACCTTGAGGAGGGTCGCTTCACGGGGCACGCGGCCTTTTTTGATGTAGCCCTTGAGGTGCGCCACCAAGGCCTTGTCTGTCGTGGTCTGTTCGGGTTTCAGCACCACCACGGCGAAGGGCACCTCTCCCCATTTTGCGTCGGGACGGCCCAAGACGGCCACCTCGGCGACGGCAGGATGCAGGGCCAGAATGTCCTCCAATTCCAGCGAGGAAAGCCACTCACCGGCAACCTTGATCACGTCCTTGAGGCGGTCGGTGATCCTCACGGCACCGTCGGGGTCGCGAACGGCCACGTCTTGGGTGTGCAGCCACCCGCCGGCCCAAAGTTTTTCGCTGTTGGTGCGGTCCTTCTGATAGCCCTGCACCAGCCAGGGCGCCCGAACCACAATTTCACCGGCGCTTTTGCCGTCCCACGGCTGTTCTTGGCCGCCCTCGCTCATGAGCCGCAGGTGAACCATACCCGAGGGAATACCGGCACGCACCCTAAGATCTAGCTGTTCGTCAATGTCCTTGGTCAAGTCCTCCGACGTCAGCTGGCTCACAGCCAACACAGGGCAGGTCTCGCTCATGCCGTAACCGGCAAAAATGTCGATGCCTCGGTCGAAGGCCTCGCGGGCCAGGGCCTTGGGGAGGGCCGAGCCGCCGATCACGACCTTCCACTTCGAGAAGTCGATGGCCGAGGAACTTGAATCCCTCAGGATCATGCTCAAAATCGTCGGAACACAGTGACTGAAGGTCACGCCTTCGTCGCGGACAAGAGCGGCCAGAGCCGAAGGCTGGTAGCGCCCAGGGTACACCTGCTTGATTCCCAGGTACGTGGCCATGTAAGGAATGCCCCAGGCGTGGACATGAAACATGGGAGTGATCGGCATGTAGACGTCCTCGCGGTGCATGTTGCCTTGATGCGGATTGGCCGACAGCAGGCCGACGAAAACAAGGGTGTGCAAGACGAGCTGACGGTGGCTGAACGCCACACCCTTGGGAAGGCCTGTGGTCCCGGTCGTGTAGAAGGTCGTCGCGGTGCAATTCTCGTCGAAGTCGGGGAATTCCTTCAACGGTTCGGCCGCGGCCAGGAGCGCCTCGTACTCGCCGTCGAAAGTTACGTTCCCGGTCGGCAAAGCGCCGCCATCGGTCAAGAGAATGGTATGGGCGATGGTGTCGAGCCGTCCTTTGATGGCTTCGATCAGGGGAAGAAAGTCGCCGTTGAGCAACAGGACCTTGTCTTCGGCGTGAGACATGGTGTACAGGAGCTGCTCTGGGGAAAGCCGGATATTCACGGTGTGGAGAACCGCCCCGATCATGGGAATGGCAAAGTACGCCTCAAGGTAGCGGTGGCTGTCCCAGTCCATCACGGCCACCACATCGCCCTGCTTTACACCAAGCGCCAACAGCGCCGCGGCCAGCCGGGACACCCGCTCTTGGAACTGTCTGTAGGTGAACCGGAGAACACCCTTGTAAGTGATGATTTGGTCGGGGTCGTGACCAAGCGGAGCCAGGAGAAGGTTCTTGATCAGCAGGGGATAGTTGTAGGCGGACGAAGTCTCGGGGTTCATGGGCATTCCTCTCCAATGGGAATTGGGTTAACGCCGATAATAATCCCGATTGCTGAACTGAGGAAGCAAATCTTCAGGCTTGAAGGAGGTTCTCGATTTCCTTGGCCTCGGGCACCGAGGAAAGCGCCTTGGTCTTTCCCTCGTTCTGGGCGGCGTCTTCCTGTCGCGTGAAGTTGTAGAGTTCAAGGATCATCTCGGCCAGTACGGCAACGTTGGGCAGGAAGTTGGCAACGGCCATTTCGGCCATGACCTTGTCGGAATTGGGCCGAGACGCCATGCGGGTATTCATTCGTCCCTTCAGGCCAGGCGCCATTTGCGTACGGGCCTGCTTCACCAGTCGCGACATCGAAAGCAACTTTAGGTAGAGCTCGTCGAGGTGATAGCCTTGGTGGCGGAAGACTTCGAGGCGAGAGGTCAGCAGCTCGACCTCGTCCCAATCTCGCCGCGTTAGCGGCATCGACGAGAACTCGGCCTTGAGATGGGTGGAGGCCACATTGTTCTTGTAGTGGGCGGCCATCTTCTCCAATTTTTGGAACAGTTCACCACTTCTTACTTGCATAAGGTAATTCTATACCATTCGCCACCCATCCAACAGCATTTGCACGGCCAAAGTGGTCAAGATCATCCCCATAAGGCGTTCAATCGCGGTGATGACCCTCTCCCCGAGGAGTTTCGACAGCGCGTCGGCCATGAGAAGCACGACAACGCTGACGGCCCAGGCCAAACCGAGTCCGATCAGCCACTCCCAACGCCGCTCGGGGTACTGGGTGCTGATCAGAATGACGTAAGCCATAGCCGAGGGGCCGGCGACAAGTGGAATGGCCAAAGGTACGATGAGAGGCTCATGAGCGGGAGGTTCGACCGCACCGGCGGCGGTCTCAGGAGGAAAGATCATCTTGAGCGCGATCAGAAACAAAATGACGCCGCCCGAGATCTGCAGGGCCTGCTGGTCGAGATGGAGCCCCGACAGCACGGCCTGTCCGAACCAAAGGAACAACGCCAGGATGCCCAGGGCGATCAGGAGCTCGCGGACGATGACCAAACGGCGCCGGCCGGGCGCCAGATGCTTGAGTTGGCTCAGAAACACAGGGATGGAACCGAAGGGATCCATGATGAGGAGCAAGGTGAGAAAGACGGTCACCAAAGTCAAAGCGAGGCCTCGGATCCCAGAAAGCCTTTCTTCTCAGCATTCGCGATCAAGGACTCCAAAACCCGGCCAAGGCGCGGTGATGCCTGGGCGATGACCGTCATCTTTTCGCGGATCTTAGCAGCCGTCACACCGTTTTCGCGCCAGCTCCGCCCCCCCGAATGGCTGTTGAGCAGCACCGGAGCGAGCCTGTCAACGGCGTTGGCAAACAGCGCCTCGGGGGTCGATCCCTCCTCGAATTCCTCCCACAAGGCCTCGAACTCGCTGGCCTGCGGAGCGGGCAGCATACCGAAAAGGCGCTTTGCGGCGGCCCGTTCGCGGTCCTCTTTGTCTTGGTAGCCCTTTTCATCCCAGAAGAAGGTGTCGCCCGCGTCGATTTCGACAAGGTCGTGAAGCGCACACAACGTCACCGCGCGCCCCAGGTTGAGCCCGGGTGCGGCGTGTTCGGACAGCGTCAAAGCAAACATCACAAGATGCCAGCTATGTTCGGCTGTATTCTCGCGTCGGCTGCCGTCGGAGAGTTCATTGCGCCGCACAATCCGCTTGAGCTTGTCGATTTCTAGAAGGAAGGTCATCTGCGCTTCGAGGCGCTGCTCGGCGGCGGAGTGCTCGGTAACCGAGGTAAGGAACGACGCCATCTGCTCGACCACGTCGGCCGCCTGCGGAAACAGCCCCAGCTTGTCGAAAAATGCGTGGTCCATGCCGCGATAGCGAACGGCGCGGGTGTAAACCCCGGCAGCGGAAAGTCGGCGGGCAAACTCTTCTCCTTCGACGCGCAGAAAATCAAACTCGGCCGTCACGACGAGGGTGGGAGGGAAGTCTGACAAGACCGGGTGGACTAGAGGCGAGGCCAAAGGATCGGTTCCGCTATGTCCCGCCAGGTACATCTTGTCGAGAAACGGGCCCGCGTCGCGCAAACCGCGGATCGAGCCCCACACCAAGTCGTGAAAGGCTTTGACTTCATATTCGTCCTCTGACCAGGGGAGGTGCCCCTCCTCTTCCGATCTCAAGTCGACCACAGGATAGATCAGCAGTTGAGCGGCGATGAGACGGGGTTCTTGCCGGTCGAGAATCGAGCAGGCGGCGGCCAAGTTGCCGCCCGCGCTGTCACCGGCGACTGCGATCCAGCGAACATCGATTCCAAGAGAGGCCGCCTGTTCGTGAACGGCCTTGACGGCGTCCCAACAGTCTTCCAGGGGCCTGGGAAACGGATGCTCGGGCGCCAGACTGTAGTCGACACTGATGACTACGGCCCCAGCGCGCTCGGCCAAAAAGCGGCAGGGATTTTCAACGGTCTTGACGCTGCCTCCAAAAAAGCCGCCGCCGTGAAAGTACACCACAGCAGGAAGCGGGCCTGCTCCCGATGGACGATAGATTTTTGCGCCAATGGGGCCCCATCGTCCGGGCAAGGTCAGACTGTCCGTAGTCACGCGCGGGCCCGACAGGTCGGCGTTCGGCCAGCCCATGGCTTGGCGTTGGTCTTCCAACGTCACCCCAGGATTCTGGGTTCGGGCATCGAGCCAAGTTTGGACGACGCGGGGGTCGGGAACCCCGGGAGTGTCGGTTTCCGGGATGGGTCGGTAGATCAGACGAAAGCTCATGCCTCTTTGTATACTCCCCTCTATGGCTATCCTGCAATTGGCCCTCGGCGTCCTGCTGTTCGGTAATTGCGGGCGGCATTTTTTGGTTGCAGAATGAATGAATTGGCCTTACCCTCATGGTCTGATGGAGGAATTCATGACGTTTGGAGTCATCTTTGCCCTGGGATGCGGCCTGGCGGCCGTCGTTTTTGGGGCTTTTGCGATCCGCTGGATCCTATCTCGACCCGCCGGCAACGAGGCGATGCAGGCCATTGCCACGGCCATTCAACAAGGGGCCGCGGCCTACCTTAACCGGCAGTACCGGACCATCGCCATGGTCGGCGTGGTTCTGTTTTTGATTCTTGGAGCAGTGCCTGGTTTGGGCTGGCCGACGGCCTGCGGTTTCTTGGTTGGTGCCGTGCTGTCGGGCGCCGCCGGATACATCGGCATGAACGTTTCGGTGCGCGCCAATGTACGGACGGCCGAAGCCGCCCGGTCCGGGATCGGCAAGGCCCTCGATGTGGCTTTCCGCGGTGGTGCCGTTACCGGCATGTTGGTGGTCGGTCTGGGCCTTCTCGGGGTGGCTGGCTACTACGCCGTGCTCATCGCCTGGAACGCTGGGTCCTCGCTGACTCTTGAACAGACCATCAAACCCCTGGTGGGACTGGCCTTTGGAGCGTCGCTGATTTCGATCTTCGCGCGTCTGGGCGGCGGTATCTTCACCAAGGGCGCCGACGTTGGTGCAGACCTTGTGGGAAAAGTAGAAGCAGGAATTCCAGAAGACGATCCGCGCAACCCGGCGGTCATCGCCGACAACGTGGGCGACAATGTCGGCGACTGCGCCGGCATGGCCGCCGACCTTTTTGAAACCTACGCCGTGACCCTCATCGCCACCATGGTCCTGGGGTCTCTTTTGATCACGACCTCGGATCTCGGCGCGATCTATCCGCTGCTGCTCGGCGGCGCCTCCATTTTGGCCTCTATCGTGGGCGTGCTCTTTGTCAAGCATTTCAAGGGCGGACGCATCATGAACGCCCTTTACCGGGGCTTGGCCGTAGCCGGCATCCTTTCGCTTGGTGCCTTCGCCTGGATCACCTGGACCATGGTTCCTGACAATCTGCTCGCGGGTGCCGGGTTCGCCGATGGCGCCGATTGGAGGCTGTTCGCCGCGTCGATCATCGGCCTTCTGCTCACCGCCGTCATGGTCGTCGTTACCGAATACTACACGGCCACCGAGTACAAACCCGTGCGCCACATTGCCGCGGCTTCGGTCACTGGTCACGCGACCAACATCATCGCGGGGCTCGGGATTTCGATGAAGGCGACCGCCCTGCCGGTTCTAGCCGTTTGCGCGGCCATCTTCGGCGCTTTCGCGGTGGGCGGCCTCTACGGTATCGCCATCGCGGCCACAGCCATGCTGTCGATGAGCGGCATTATCGTTGCTCTCGACGCCTTTGGGCCCATTACTGACAACGCGGGCGGTATCGCCGAAATGGCCGAGCTTCCCGAAGAAGTACGCAACATCACCGACCCTCTCGACGCGGTGGGCAATACGACCAAGGCCGTGACCAAGGGCTACGCCATTGGTTCTGCCGGATTGGCCGCGCTCGTGCTCTTCGCCGACTACACTCACGCGCTGACCAGCGCCGGAAAAGCCATCACCTTCGACCTGTCAAACCACATGGTCATCATCGGGCTCTTCATCGGCGGCATGGTTCCCTACTTGTTCGGCTCGATGGCCATGGAGGCCGTGGGGCGCGCTGCGGGGGCTGTCGTCATCGAGGTCAGGCGCCAGTTCGCCACTATTGCGGGCATCATGGAAGGAACCGCCAAGCCCGATTATTCGCGCGCTGTCGACATGCTGACCAAGGCGGCCATTTCGGAAATGCTGCTTCCCTCCCTTTTGCCCGTCCTCGTTCCCATCCTGGTAGGACTGCTGCTCGGACCGGCGGCCTTGGGCGGCCTGCTGGTCGGCACCATTGTCACGGGACTGTTCGTCGCCATCAGCATGACCAACGGCGGCGGTGCGTGGGACAACGCGAAGAAGTATATTGAAGACGGAAACCACGGCGGCAAGGGCAGCGAGGCCCACAAGGCTTCGGTTACCGGCGACACAGTTGGCGACCCTTACAAGGATACGGCGGGTCCCGCGGTGAACCCGTTGATCAAGATCATCAACATCGTCGCCCTACTGATCATCCCGCTGGTCGCCCAGCTCCATTGAGAGGAACCCCATGACCTATAGCAATCACCTTTACGCGATCCTTTTTCCCAGCACGGCCCTCGTCGGGAGCCAGCTCGGCCCCGAGGAATTTGGCAAACACTTCATCTCGGGTTCAAGCAAGTACTACTCGGGCAAACTCATCTTTGTGGAAGTCGACCCCACGTACCGCAACACGTTCCTCAAGATCGAGGAGATGCTCAAGACCCTTGTTCCTCACGAAGACGGGCGTCCGCGAGCGACCAAGTACGTTTCGACGTATCGGGTTCTGGAACACCTCGAATACGACGCGTTGCTTGACCTCTACATCACGACTCCCGAGGGTTACACCTTGGGCCTTAAGACCGGAGCCATCACGGCGGAACGTCAGCCGGGCCTGATCCGCGCCTACGCCGAGATCAACCCTGTTTCGATGATGCTCCTTTCCGACCTGAGCTTCAGCGAATTCGGACGCTTCATCACGGCTCCCGACAGCCGGGTGGGTGCGCCCGTGATGTTCTTCACCCAGGTGGAGATGGAGCCAGACGAATTCCTCAACGAATTCGAGAAGAATCCGCTGATGGCCTCGCCGATTCCCGACATTCACCCAAGCGTACTGCGAAAGTCCATCCTTGAGTTACGCGAATTGAAGGACAAACACACCAAGGGCCTTTCCCCGGCCAGCCCTCTGGGAAAAATTGGTTTCAAACACCTTCGCCATGGGTTCCTGTTCGCCAGCCAAGAAAAGACCAAGTTCTACCCCATGCCCGACTCGAAGACCATCGAGGAGAAGAACTACAAGTTTTGGAAGTATATGTGACGCCCTCACCGGTGTTCCCGGGAGCTATTTGGCCTGCAGCTCTTCGGGCCCGGTGATGAAGGGAACGAACTCGGTTTCGGCAAGTTCGCGCGCTCTCACCGACCTCAGGTCCGCCGGTGTTTGGCTGGTGCTCAATAGAACGACGGCGGCCATCAGCGCCGCGGCCCTGATTTCTTGATCGGTCATGGTGTTCCTCCCGTCGAGATCGTTCGACTCCTTACAATGTTAGGCTTTCTTTCACCGAAATCAACCGCGATGTTCGGTCTTCGGCGAGAATACCAGGGTGTGAGATTGTGGCGACGAGGAGGTGGCGGCTTGTACAAGCAAATTCCCTTGCGCCGCGTTAGGTTGTCCGCATGACACCGAGTTTTTCCGTCTTTATAGCCACAAGTCTCGATGGCTTCATCGCTCGTCCCGACGGAGGTTTGGATTGGATGGAGAGGGTCCACGTTCCCGGCGAAGACTACGGCTACCACGCCTTCTTTGACTCAGTTGACGCCGTTCTGATCGGATCAGGCACCTACGAAACTGTGAGAGAATTTGCTGAGTGGCCCTACGGCGACAAACCTTGTTATGTGGCGACAACGCGGGCGTGGAGACAGCTTCGGCACGAGGTCTTTGTTCGCGGCAACCCTGTGAATTTTGCCAGGGAACTCGACAAACGCGGGCATTCGCGCGTCTACCTCGACGGCGGGGCGCTGATCCGCACCTTCCTGGCGACGGGCTTGGTGGCCGACATGACGCTTTCGGTGGTCCCTGTGCTGTTGGGAGCCGGAATCCCTTTGTTTCGGGAACGGGGAAGCGAACCCCAGTACGGAGAACACCGGCTGAAATTGGCTGGAAGCCAGTCGTTTGCCAGCGGCCTAATGCAGCTTCGCTACGAACGCGCCTAGGCCTACGGTTCGCAAGAATTTCACCCAAGACGCTGGTCGGTATTATACTGAAGCGACCAGGAGACTCCATGACAGCGACCAGTCTGCAAGACCTCGTCGAACAAGACAAAGACCACGAGTGCGAAGGTGTCGGCAAGGACCACATTTGCGTCAAAATCGCCGCGGCCGCGCATCTGCCCAGCCGGTTCGGCGATTTCCAAGTGGTGGGATTCACAAACAACAAGGACGGCAAGGACCACGCGGCGTTCGTGCACGGCGATGTGATCGACCAGGAGGATGTCCCCATCCGCATGCATTCCGAGTGCCTCACTGGTGACGCCATTGGCAGCCTCCGATGCGACTGCCGCGACCAACTCGAAGCGGCGCTGTTGGCGTTAGGCAAGATGGAGAGGGGAATCCTGCTTTACCTGCGCCAAGAGGGGCGCGGTATCGGATTGACCAACAAGATCCGCGCCTACCATCTGCAGGATCAAGGGATGGACACCGTCGAAGCTAACCATGCCCTGGGGTTTCGCGACGACGAGCGCGACTACAGCGTTGCGGCGCACATGATCTACAGCCTCCGGGTAAAGTCAGTAGCGCTGATGACCAACAACCCCAACAAGTTGAAGGGACTCGAGAGCCTGGGGATCAAGGTTTCACGCCGAATTCCCCATATCATGACGCCCAACAAATACAATCAGGCGTACCTGAAGACCAAGCAGGTCAAAAGCGGACACATGTTGGCGGAGCAGGGAGAAGAAGTTTCCACGCTGAGCCGCTGAGACCTCTACTCCATTTCGCGGCGTTTCTCCACGATGACTTCGACGACTTTCGGATCGGCAAGAGTGCTGATGTCGCCCAGGTCTTGAAACTCACCGGCGGCGACCTTGCGGAGGATGCGGCGCATGATCTTCCCGGACCGCGTTTTCGGTAGCCCGGGGACGACCATGATGTGCTCGGGAATCGCCATGGCGCCGATATGGTGCCTCACTTCGTTGCGAAGCTCTCCGGCCAGTTCGGGCGTCTCCTCCCACCGCTCCTTGAGCACGACAAAAGCAAAAATTCCCTGCCCCTTGATTTCGTGGGGAATGCCGACTACTGCGGCCTCGGCGCAGCCGGGGTAGCTGACCAGGGCGCTTTCGACTTCCGCGGTGCCCAGACGGTGCCCCGAGATGTTGATCACGTCGTCGACGCGGCCAGTGATCCAGTAGTAGCCGTCCTCGTCGCGGCGGCAGCCGTCGCCTGTGAAATAGTAGCCGGCGAAAGGCTTCAAGTAGGTGGTCAGGAAGCGCTGATGATCGTTGTGAATGGTCCTCGCCATGCCAGGCCAAGACCGCTTGAGCGCCAGCAGCCCGCTGACGTCGTTGCCGTGCAGCTCGGCTCCTTTTTCGTCGAGCAGGACGGGTTCGACCCCGAAGAAAGGAAACGTGGCCGAACCGGGTTTCAGGCGCGTGACCCCCGGCAACGGGGTGATCATGATACCGCCGGTCTCGGTCTGCCACCACGTGTCGACAATGTCGCACCGCCCCTCCCCGACGACCTCATGGTACCACTTCCAGGCTTCGGGGTTGATGGGTTCGCCAACACTGCCCAAAACGCGCAGACTAGTCCTTTTGGATTTCGTGACCCATTCGTTGCCCTCGCGGGCAATGGCCCGAATCGCGGTGGGAGCGGTGTAGAACTGGGTGATCTTGAGCCTGTCGACCATTTCCCAGTAGCGTCCGGGGTCAGGATAGGTGGGAACGCTTTCAAACAGGACTGTGGTCGCTCCGTTGGCGAGGGGACCATAGACGACGTAGCTGTGGCCGGTGATCCAGCCGATGTCGGCCACACAAGCGTAGACGTCGCCAGGCTTCCAGCCAAAGACGTGTTTGTGGGTGAGTTGGGCGTACAAAAGGTAACCCGCCGTGGTGTGGGCGATGCCCTTGGGCTTGCCCGTGCTTCCCGAGGTGTAAAGCAGGAACAGAGGGTCCTCGGCGTCCATGGGTTCGGCGGGAGCGTAAGGCCTTTGGGCGGCCATGGCCTCGTCGAGCCACACGTCGCGCGGCGGATAGAACGGCACCTTGGCCCCCGTTCTCTTGGCCACGAACACGGTCTTCACCTCGGGGCAAGCCATGACCGCTTCGTCGACGGTTCGCTTCAAGGGAATGGTCTTGCGTCCCCTCACGCCCTCGTCGGCAGTGATGACAGCAACGCACCGGGCGTCGAGTATCCGGTCGCGGAGGCTCTCGGCCGAAAACCCGGCAAACACCACCGAATGGACGGCGCCGATGCGGGTACACGCCAACATGGCGTAGACCGCCTGGGGAACCATGGGCATGTAGAGCGCCACACGGTCGCCCTTGCCGACACCCACGGCTCTCAGAGCGTTGGCCAGACGGCAGACCTCGTGATGAAGCTGGCGGTAGCTGATGTGTTCTTCCTGGCCGGGTTCGTCCTTCTCCCAGATGAGCGCCGTTTGCTCGGCGCGATCGGCCAAGTGACGGTCGATGCAGTTGGTGCTGACGTTGAGTAGGCCGCCCCGGAACCACGAGACCAAACCCGTGGTCCAGTCGTTGTCCTGAACTTGGTCGAAAGGTCTGACCCACGACAGGTCGGCACGCGCAAGATCGCCCCAGAACTTTTCGGGGTCGTCGAGACTCTGCCGGTATTGGGTCAGGTATTGGTCGAAAGTCGTGATGGAATCCAAGGCTGTTCTCCTATTTCCGACAGTTTACGTCGGGTTTTTGGGAGGCGACAACCGATTCTTTTTTACCAGAACCCAGGCAAAGCCGTAGGAGACAGAATTCCAAACAGGATGAACGGGATTTTCGAACAGAAGAACTTCTACAACATCAGGCTTTCGGTTCTTCTTTGGAGGGGCGGAGGGTCTCGATTGAGGTCTCGGAGGGAATCGGAGTTTCGGCGGCCTTGAGTTCGGCCTCTTCGGCTTCCTTGGCTTTCTTTTCCTGAGCCACGAGGTAGCGGTTCCAGCCGAAGATGGCGACAGCCAGGACGATGATCGCGTCGGGCAGGTTGTGTTCCAGACCTGGCCCCAGATTGACCTTGAAGACGAGTTTCAGCACAGCCAGAAGCACGAGGACGGCGAACAACCCCATGACGGCGTACTGAAGGTGTTTGCGAGTCACGGTCACTCTCATGGTTTCTCCTCGGTCAGGGCAATGTTGATTTCGAAGCCACCGATGGCCGAAAGGAAGCCAAACGTAATGGTGGGGATCTTCAAGAAATCCACCGACAAGAACGTTCCGGTAAACACGGCCGGCGGCGTGATGTGGATGACGTCGTGGTCGCCTGCCAGTTCAATACTGGCCCGGCCTGTAATCATGTTGGCGATCTCGCTGATCGCGCTGTTCATCAGCTTCTTCAGTTCGTTGGGCAACTTTCCGGGGAGCATTTTTTTGGTCAATTCAAAGGCGAACGACTCGTCCATGCTGTAGACCACTTGCCCCTTAACCGCCCCTGTCGCGCCCAAAATGATGGCGACAGGAAGCGAAGGCGCCGCCGAACTGGTGAGCTTGAGTTCCCGTCGGCTGAGTTTGATTCCCGCTTCTTTGTCGAAAACATCGACGGCGGCCCTGATGAACGGGTTGGCGAACTCGGCTCTCATGGCGTGTCCTTGAACTTTTTAGTCAGGGCATTGTACGACCGCGTGACAGGGGTGTCAAGGAAACGGGAGGGCGGCGAATTCCGTGGCCTACGGCGTTACGAAGATGCCGGAATAGTCGGACCAGCCACTCGTTCCGGAATAGGTCGTGATCGCGGCGATGGACGGCAAATGAATCTTGAAACCAGAGGCTTCGGCGACAAAGACGTTGGTGTTCGCTGGCAGGGCGGGCGGACTAGAATTCTCCATCGTCAGGCTTGTCAGACTGGAACAGTCGTAGAAAGCTGTCTCTTTTATAGAAGCGATGGAACTGGGAAGGCTAATCGCCGTCAAACCGCTACAATACGCGAACGCTTGTATCCCTATTGTGGTCACTCCCGAGGTGATGGTGATTGCGGTCAACAGGGAGCACGACGAAAAGGCTTCGTCTGCGATGGTCCTGACTGTTCCAGGAACGACGTAGGCCCCTGAGATTGCACCCGGAGCCTCGATAAGGGTCGTTCCTGCATGATCGAACAAGACTCCCGCTTGGCTTACAAAGTAGGGGTTACCCGAGTCGACGGAAATGCTGGACAAATGGAGGCATCCATAGAACGGACGACCGTCGATGGAAGAAACCGACGCGGGTAGATTAACCGTTGTGATATTGGTTGAACCGAAGGCAGCGAGCCCGATCTTCGTCAGTCCGGATGAAATAGTGAGGCTGGTCAGAGGACAGAACATGAAAGCTTGACCGGAGACAGTCTGCACATTCGAGGGAATGTTTATCGTTGTGATATGTCCGTCAAAAAAAGCATTGCCTTCAATAGTGGTGACCGTGGACGGTATGGCATAACTGGTAAAGGTCATGGGAACCTCAACTAGGCTTGTCCCCGCCTTGTTCAGGAGGACGCCAGAAATCGATTGATAGGCCGTGTTGGCGGCGTCCACAGAAATTGTCAGAAGGTTGTAGAAAGAAGAAAAAGGACTCGTTCCAATGTAGGTTACACTTGCTGGAATACTAACATCGGTCACCGTTGAATTGCTGGTGAAACTACCCGAAATCCCCGTGACTCCGGCAGGAATATCCAATTGAGAACCACTAAGGGAAGTCGACCCGGTGAGGTAAATGTTGGCTCCAAAGCTGCTAAATGTTAAATTGTTGGGAATCCACACGGGATAGAGGTCTACATTTGATGATCCCATCGTGAACGAGGCCGAGGCTGCATAGCTCGAGCCAGGGCCAGTCAGACTCGTGGTCCATCCTGCCAAAGCGTAACCGGTCTTCACCATCGAACCCGATCCCATCACGGTCACGGAGGTGTTGGCGCCGTGACCGGCACCGTCGACAGGACTTGTTCCAGAAGTCACCACACCCGCGTTATAAGTTACGGTGTAAGCGGGTCCCCACTGAGCATAGAGAACAAGGTTCACGCCGCCCATGTTCGCTGAGTTTCCGGCAACAAAGGCGGTACCGCCACCGCCTTGGGCCGTGTTCCAGCCCGAGAAGAAGGACCCTGCCTTGCTGAGGGTGCCGCTTCCCAGGACGGTAAAGCGCCCTCCTTGGGCATAGGAACCAGTGTCGACGGGAGCTGTCCCTGCCGTCGCGCCGTTGGGGTCATATGTCACCGTAAACTTCGGAGTTGTCGAAGCGGGCGAACTCTGTGTCGCCGGGGTGGTCGCTGGACCCGATGTCGGGCTTGAACACCCAAGGGCCAACAACCCGACAAACACCGCGAAGGAAGACGCCCAAACTGCTCTCATGACCAAACCACCCAATTGTTGACTAAAATGATAACAAGAAAGCCAATAAAATATTGATTTTATTATTAGGCGCAGACTATAGCATGAGCGGTTCGGACTGTCGACCCTCTTTTTCTCTTTCGGTTGGTGGATCTCGAGTCAGCTACTTCTTTCCTTTGCCTCAACAAGTTAACGGCTGAGCCGGCGGCCCACTATTTGTCCATGTACAGGAACTTCCTCTCCTTTTTGGCCAGAAGTTTCATCATGGCCGGAACCAGAACCAAGGCGCCGACCGCCGTCGTGACCATGCAGATGGCGACCAAAAGGCCGAATTGAATCAGCG
>CAYYUZ010000020.1:0-42711 GCA_964475005.1 uncultured Spirochaetales bacterium | reverse complement strand
AATTTACCAATCCTATCATCGTGGCTCCATCACTGCTTGCGGCTGATTTCTCTCATCTGGCGGAAGAGGTCGGAAAGGCCAAATCCCTCGGGGGCGACTGGCTCCACCTTGACGTGATGGACGGACACTTTGTTCCCAACTTGTCCTTCGGGCCGGTTGTCATATCCCACTTGCGTTCCAAGACCGATTTGCTGTTCGACGTGCACCTGATGGTGGAGAATCCGTCGACTCTTCTCGAGGACTACCTGACGGCAGGCGCCGATGCGATCACCTTCCATTGGGAGGCTGAAGTTCACCATCACCGCCTCATCCAAAGAATTCATGCTGCGAAGAAACTGGCCGGAATTGCTTTGGTTCCATCGACCCCGGTGGAGGCCCTAATCGGCGTCCTTCCTTTTGTTGACCTTGTCCTGGTGATGAGCGTGAACCCCGGCTTTGGCGGGCAGTCCTACATTCCCGAGTCTTCTGCCCGCATCCGGCGTCTGGCCGAACTCCGCAGACAAAACGGGTGGAAGTTCCGGATTTCTGTCGACGGCGGAGTGAATTCAGGGACAATGGTTGAGGTGGCCAGGGCCGGTGCCGATATACTGGTAACCGGGTCGGCCTTTTTTGGGGCTAAGGACCCCGCCGGCTATCTGCGGCAAATGAAGTCTCTCAGGCGGTCATCATGAGACGGATTCTATCCTTCGTCCTTCTTTGCGCCGTTTCCGCGGCGTTGAGTGCTGAAGCTATCCAGCCGTTGCTGGCGCAGGGGCGGGATTCCTACAACAAGGGCGACTATTTAGGCGCCCTGACCCAGTTTCAACGACTTGCGGCCGATCCGCAGGCGCGAACCCGGCCTGAGCCGTATCTGTGGCTGGCCAAGACCTATTTCGCGATTCTGGACACCAAGAACGCTTCCTTGAATCTTGACTACTATCTGGCCAACTTTCCCCAGGACCCGGGAAGACCCGACGCCGTCTACCTTCAGGCCAGGATTTTGTACTCTGACGGCGACTATTCCCATGCCATCGTTGCCTTTGGCCAATACCTTGATTTGGCACCCTCGGGGGACCAAACCGCCAATGCGCTCTACTGGATGGCAGAGTCTTCTTTTTCTCTTGGCCACTACCCCGAAGCCTCATCGCTCTACAGCAAGGTGATTCAGGGGTATCCGTCAAGTTTCAAGGTGGAAGCCAGCCGGTACAGGCTGTCGGTTATCGACCTGCGGCACCGTGAAGAGGAACTGCTCAAACTCCTACAGTGGTCTCATACGGAAGCGATCAATTCCGCCGAAGAATTCCAGCGCCGGGAGAAAGCCTACCAGCAATCCCTGGTGGCGTATCAAAAACGTATCCTGGAACTCCAAACCAGCGATTTGGGGGCGAAGCTTGCGGCTCTCGAAGAATCGGTCAGGCAAAAGGACGTACAAATCGCGGCTCTCAAGGTTCAGGGGGCGCCAGCGGAGAGGATAGCCGCCGACTCAGGTGACAAGACTCAGACCGTCAAGCTGCTTGAAATCAAGGTCCGCGCTCTCACTCTCCAAAATTATCTGCTTCAGTGGAAGGTTTCTCATGCGCAGTAGGTGGTTTCTCGCGGCCTTTGTCCTTCTGATCGTTTCAGGTGTTTCGGCCCTTGAGCTTCAGCGGGGCAAGATCAAGTTAGTCATCAACGAAAAGACGGGGCGTTTTGTGATTTGGGGAACCGAGGACCAGGCCAAACCCGTCTGGACGGCACTTTTTTTGGCCTCTGATCCCACGACAAGCAAGTGGAAACTCCAAGTTGGCGACCGAACCTATGTTCTTGGAGACGACGGGGCCTTTTCGACGTCTGTTGAGACCACAGACACCGGCGCGAAGGTGGTATGGACCTCCAAGACAACCGTCGCCACGCTGACTTTCGATTTTCTTGTCTCCATGGCGTCGTCTGTTGCCGACGGACTTCGTCTTGGTATGACCGTGGTCAACGTTTCCGACGCTCCGGTCAAGGTCGGCGTCCGCTGGGTTCTCGACACCAACCTTGGCGAGAAAAAGGGCCACTTTCGACTTTCCTCGGGAGAGACCGTCAGCAGCGAAACCAAATTCGAAGGCAATTATCCGGATTATTGGGCCTCCCGGTCAGCATCCGACGACCAATTCGGCTTGATCGTCATGCTGGGCAAAGGGTCGACGCCCCCTTCAAGAGTCGTTTTCGCCAACTGGAAGCGGCTCGACGACGCACAATGGGATTTTGCCTACAAACAGGGGCGAGATTTCAATCTTCTCCCGTATTCCTTCAACGACAGCGCCGTTGCCCAGTATTACGACAGTCAGGAATTGGCCCCGGCGGGGTCGCGCAGCCTTGTTGTTCTTCTGGGACTTCAAAGCGCCCAGTCGTTTGTCGGGGCCCACATCGGTTCGGCCAATCCCCTCGAGGATCTGCTGAAGAAGAACCAGGATCCGGCGTTGGGCGCCATCGACCAGGACCTGGGGAGTCTCCAAACGCTTCTTGGTCAGATCGACAGCAAGCTGGCCGATCCGTCGAAGGCGACCCCCGAGGATCTAAAACTCCTGCAGGCCGTTCTCGACCAAATTGAGGCCCGGAAGAAGATTCTCGAGGCATCCAAGCCCTGATATGCCTGCACAGAACCCGCTCAGCGAAGCCTGGATTCTTTACAAGCGCGGGCACTTTGCCGCTGCTCTCGAGTCCTTGGAACCCCGGATCTTTCAGAACCGCGGCGAGCCGGAGTTCTTTCGAGTGTTGGGCCTGTGTTGCCTCCGGCTCGAGGACTGGAAGGGTGGCGAAACCTATCTCGAGCGTTCAAGACAGCTCGATGACCCTGTTCACAGAGAGACTCTTCTGGGACTCATGGCGGTGTTTGCGCGCAGGAAGGACTACGGAGAGGCTGTGAAAATCGCCTTGCAGATTCTCGACCGCAACCCGGCCGACAGAACCGCGCGTCAAGGACTTGCCAAGTTGCGTGCCGCACTGGCCAACCCCGAGGGCGGCCCTGGCCTTGAAAAAGACACCTTGGCACGGTGGCTGCCGCCGTTTCACAAGACCAACGAACGGCTCCGCGGCTGGGTGCTTCGTCTTGGTGTCGGCGCCATTCTCCTCGGGGGCTTAGCGGCGGGAACTTGGTGGGGATTGATCCTGGCCCGGGGCACACCCGCTGTCCTGGACACCCGCAAGGGGCCAGAAAACCTCAAGATTCCGCAGGGGAGTTCGGACCTTATTCTTCCTGGTTCCGGGTTCGCATTGACTCTTTCGCCCGAGGAAATCAAACAGGGGTGGATCAAGGCGCAGAAGGCTTTTCAGGAGTACCACGACTCACGGGCTCGCTACGAGATCAACCGGCTTCTTCTGTCCAACGCGACCGCGGCTGTAAAGGAAAAGGCCAGAAGCCTGCTTCCTTACCTTCACGAACCAGACTTTGCCCGGCCTGACGATTCTTCAACCTTCCAAGAAGTGCGCGTGGCTCCTGTGCTGTACGAGGGCTGTACCATCAAGTGGGATGGCGTGATAGCGAATCTTGTTCTTGGGGAGAAGGTCATCACCTTTGACCTGTTGCTGGGTTATCAGAACGGGCAGGTTGTCGAGGGTGTTGTTCCTGTGCAGCTGTCGTTCGCGGCTCTTCTCAAGAACTCTCAGGTTGTGGAAATTCTTGGCCGGGTTGCCCTGCGAGACGGCAGCTGGTACGTGCAAGGAACCTCGCTACGGGAACTGAGCTACCGCGCTCCTTGAATTCTTGATGATCTTCCTTGTCATCGCCCTCCCGTTGCCTGTACACTTGTGCAGTCCCTCGCGTCATCTTGAAGCGGGATCACCCCCAACCCCGTCAAAGCAGCCAAGGAGAGCCCATGTCAGAAAAGGAAAAGAAAGAGAAGGAAAAGCCGCTTGTTGGCGCCCCCCGCAACGGCAATCAGGAAGAAAAGCTCAAAGCTCTTGAGGCGGCCAGGCTGCAAATCGAAAAGCAGTTCGGCAAAGGCGCACTCATCAGAATGGGCGATGGTCCTATTGCTCAAGGGCTCGAGATCATTCCTTCGGGTTCCATTTTGCTTGATGAGGCTTTGGGGATAGGCGGATACCCCAAGGGAAGGATCATCGAGATTTTTGGTCCCGAGTCGTCGGGAAAGACGACGCTGGCTCTCCACGCGATCGCGCAGAGCCAAGCCAATGGGGGAGTGGCGGCCTTCATCGATGCCGAGCACGCGCTCGATCCTATGTACGCAAAAAATTTGGGTGTTAACATTGACGAGCTCTGGGTGAGCCAGCCGGACACCGGTGAGCAGGCGCTGGAAATCGCCGAATCTCTCGTGCGTTCGGGAGGCGTCGACATCATCGTCGTCGACTCGGTGGCGGCTCTCACACCCCAGGCCGAAATCGACGGGGAAATGGGCGACAGCCACGTCGGTCTCCAGGCGAGGCTCATGAGCCAAGCCCTCCGAAAACTGACGGCCACCATCAGCAAGTCTGGGTCTGTGCTGGTCTTCATCAACCAAATCCGCATGAAGATCGGGGTGATGTTTGGAAACCCTGAAACGACGACAGGCGGAAACGCCCTCAAGTTCTACGCGTCGATTCGCCTCGATGTCAGAAAGGTTGAAACCATCAACAAGGGGCAGGAAGAAGCCATCGGCAACCTTGTGCGTGTGAAGGTCGTCAAGAACAAAGTAGCGCCTCCCTTCAAGAAGGCCGAGATGGAAATCCTTTTTGGACAGGGAATTAGCTACTATGGAAGCTTGCTGGATTGCGCTCTGAAGTACGAATTGGTTCAGAAGAGCGGCAGTTGGTTCAGCTTCGGTGAAGAACGAATCGGCCAAGGCCGCGACAATGCCCGTGAGTTCCTCCAGAAGAATCCTGCGATAGCCAAGACTCTGGAAGAGAAGCTGCGCAAGATGATCTTTCCCGAAAGGGACATTCCAGGGTCCAAGGCCCTCGGAACTGTCAACGAGAAGATCGCGGCCGATGCTGCGTTGGCGCGGGTTGCGGTTGTTGAACCTCCCAAGGCGCCAAAGGTCCCTGCAAAACCTGTGGTTGTCGAAGGCGAGGGTGGGTCGGGCCTGTTCTGAATCAAGTAGCCGTTGGTCTGGGCGGCAACACCGAGGGCACATTTCAGGCTTTTCTCCGAGCCCGTGCCTTCTTGGGGCAGTTGTTGCTCGGAACGAGGTTTTCGTCAGTCTACCAGACAGCGCCGCAGCTCGATCTGGATCAAGAACCATTCTGGAACGCAGTTGCCGTGGGCGACTGGTCAGGAACCGCCGAGTCACTCCTCGAAAGGCTGCTGATGTTTGAATCGAGCGCAGGGCGGGTCCGAACACCCCTCCGACCCAAGGGACCCCGAGTGCTTGACCTTGATCTTCTGCTTTTTGGTTCGCAAGTGCGATCCTCGCCGAGGCTGGTACTGCCGCACGCGGGACTCACCTCAAGGCGGTTTGCCTTGGAACCTCTGCTCGAACTCCTGCCTGCCGCGGACAACCCGGCAAACGGTGTGAGGCTTGCCGAAAGTCTAGCGTCTTTGCCATTTCAAGGTGTGGACCGTACCGACCGTCCATGGTAGAATCCGCTGTCATGTTGGCCGCTCCCGAGAAACAGAAATTCAAGCTCGACGATTTCGAAGGGCCTCTCGATCTCCTCCTCTTCTTGGTGAGGAAGAATGAGGTCAACATCTACGATATTCCCATCGCGGCAATCACAGAACAGTATCTCGAACTTCTCAAGCTGGCCACCTCGGTCGACCTGGAAGAGATCACCGAATTCTATCAGCTCGCCGCGACGC
This sequence comes from uncultured Spirochaetales bacterium, assembly GCA_964475005.1. Taxonomy (GTDB): domain Bacteria; phylum Spirochaetota; class Spirochaetia; order JABEVK01; family JABEVK01; genus JAIFLN01. Next base: position 36,974 of record CAYYUZ010000020.1, on the reverse strand, counting down.
TGCTCTACATTAAGAGCCGCACGCTGCTCCCCGCTCAGTCTGGGGACGACGAAGACGAAGACCCCCGTCAGGAGTTGGTCGAGAAACTTGTCGAATACCAGAAATTCAAACGTTTGGCAGAACTTATGGCGGAACAGGAGCTCGAGTCGGAGTGGATCTGGGAACGGAAGAAGAAGCAACCCGTTCTTCCGTTTGACGACAAGGATGAATTTTGGGATCAGATTGAGGTCTGGGACTTGCTTCAGACCTTCACCAAGATCATGAAGGGCCTCACCCCACAACGGCTGTTTGATCTCTACGAGGAAGTTTCGGTCAACGAAAAAATCGCACTGGTTTACGAGCTCCTTGAGACCAAAAACTCGTTTCTTTTTACCGATTTGATCACCAGGCCGGATTCCTTGCTCGATGTTGTCTGCGCCTTTCTAGCGCTCCTGGAGTTGGTGAAGGGGCGGCAGGTCATCCTCGAACAGAGCCGCCTTTTTGGGGATATCCGAATCTCCGCGCGTCCTGAAGAGGCTGCGCATGGATAAAGATGCTGCTTTGGTCGAGGCCGTCCTGTTTCTCGAAAGCGAGCCCGTAGATCTGCAGCGATTGTCCAAGATCACGCTTTTGACCCAGGAAGCCGCTGCTTCAGCGCTTGAGCAACTCCACAGCCGGTATTCAAAAGCCGATTCGGGCTTGGAACTTTCGGAGGTGGGTGGAGGCTTTTCCCTGATCCCCCGGCGCGATCTCATGCTGGATCTTCGCCATCATTACGGAAAGAAGTCAGACGAAAAGATGTCGCGAGCCTCACTAGAGACTCTTTCAATCATTGCCTACTCTCAACCAGTCACAAGAATTGAGATTGACTCGATTAGGGGAGTCAACAGCACCGGAACTCTCAAAGTGCTGATGGACAAGGGATTCATTCGGGAAACCGGGCGGAAGGACACGGTCGGGCGTCCGGTCCAATACGGGACAACCAAGGAATTTCTGCAGCTTTTCGGGCTGGCGACGATCGCCGAATTGCCCAAACTCGACGAAGCCGAAAGGGAGCGCTTTGAACCCAAAACGAACTGATGAACCGGGGCAGGGTATTCGGCTCCAAGTCTGGCTGGCCCGGGCCGGGGTGGCCTCGAGGCGTTCGGCCGTTGAGCTGATTCAAAACGGACGTGTCAAAATCAACGGCAAAGTAACGTGCGAACCAGGCGCGAGGGTTGCCGACGAAGACTCCGTGTCTTTTGACAACCGGTTAATTGGAACAACGCAGAGGCAGGTCTACTACGTTTTGCACAAGCCGGCCAAATACTTGTGCTCGACCGCCGACGAAGACGGTCACCGGGCCTTGGCCCTGAGTCTGATCCAGCCGTTTGTGAAGGAGCGCCTGTTTTCTGTGGGCCGTCTGGACTACATGACAAGCGGACTCCTCCTGCTGACCAATGACGGGGACTGGTCGCGTCATTTGTCGCACCCGTCCAGCCAAGTGGAAAAAGAGTATTTGGTGCAGACCAAGAAGGAAGTCCCCATCGAACTCCTTGAAGAGTTCAAACAGGGTATTCGCGTTCAGGGAGAACGGTTTCAGTGCAGCGATTTTGCGGTGACGGGTCCGCATTCGGTGCGGCTCGTACTTTCCGAGGGAAAGAACCGAGAAATTCGCAAGGTTTTCCAAAGCCGAAACATCACCGTCAAAAGGGTTCACCGTCTGAGAGTTGGGCCGGTCACGCTGCGGGGCTTAGAGGCTGGGCGGTTCCGAAAGCTAACCGATAACGAAATCAAAACTTTGCGTTCGGGCGGAGGGATCGGTCTTGGTCGTAGCGATTGACGGCCCGGCCGGTGTCGGCAAGAGCACACTCGCGAGCTACTTGGCGGAACGCTGGAAATTCCTCTCTCTGAACACCGGACGCTTCTACCGAGCTGTCACCTTCTTGGCCCTGGAACAGGGACTTCTTGCTGAATTGGATCCAATTTCAGGGTTCAGGCTTTTTCCACAGGCCGCCGCTTCCATCGTCGCGTTGACAGAGAGCATCGGCTGGAGCTTCGACGACAGCCAAATCACGGCAAACGGAAGGGTTTTGGGTCAGCAGCTCCATTCTGCCGAAGTCGATCGCTGGGTGGCTCAGGTTTCGGAGATCGCCGCGGTAAGGAAAATCCTGAATCGGAGTTTTCGAGAATTCGGTCAGACGAAGGACCTCGTTTCGGAAGGCCGCGATGTGACCAGCGAGGTTTTTCCCCAAGCCGAAATCCGAATTTTTCTGGATGCAGTCCCCGAGATCCGAGCTCAGAGGCGTTACCTTGAACGTGACGAAGGAATGACTTACGAGGCGATTCTGAAGGCCATTCTTGAGCGGGATATGATCGACAGAAACAAACCCGTCGGCGCGCTCAAGGTGACTCCAGGGTGTGTGGTGATCGACAGTTCTCGCTTGACCATTGAGAAGGTTTGTGCGAAAGTAGACACCATCGTTCAAGCGTACCGTCAACAGTCCAGGAGTCCTGTACCAGCCATGGCAGAAACCGACAACAATCAAACCATCCTTCAGGAAGAGTACCTCAAGAGTCTGGAGAATCTCCAGGAAGGAAGCCTCGTCGACGGCACGGTTATCTCCGTTACTTCGGACAGTGTGAGCGTCGGGATCGGGTACAAATCCGATGGGATTCTTCCTCTTTCAGAGTTTGCCGAAGCGCCCAAGGTCGGTGACCGAATCAAGGTCGTTCTCGTCCGCAAGGAATCCTCAAAAGGGAACGTGGAAATCAGCAAGGAGAAGGCCGACGCTCTCTCCTTCCGCGATGATCTCAAAAACGCGTTCGAAAACAAATTGCCCCTGAGTGGCAAATTCTCCAAAGTGGTGAAGGGCGGCTACGAAGTCGACTTGGGTCACGGGTACACTGCCTTTGTGCCGCTTTCCAAGGCGGACTCTTCCCGGGTTGAAGTGCCCGAAGAACTCCTTGGAAAATCCGGCCAGTTTCTTGTCGAGAAGCTGGTTTGGGAGAAGAAGGCCAACATTGTCCTCAATCGAAGGGATCTCTTGCTCCGTGAAACCGACAAGAAGAGGGACGAATTTTTCAGCAAGCACAAAGAGGGAGACATCGTTGAGGGCGAGGTGAAAACCTTCACTTCTTTCGGCGCTTTTGTGGATTTAGGGGGCTTTGACGGCCTTCTTCATGTCAACGACATGAGCTGGGGCCATGTGGCCCGTCCTAAGGATTTTGTTCAGAAGGGCGACAAGATCAAACTCAAAGTCGTGAAACTCGATTCCGTTGAAAAGAAGATTAATCTCTCCCTGAAGGCTCTTGGTCAAAATCCCTGGTCGGCGTTTGAAAAGAAGTACAAGATTGGTGATGTCGTGACCGGAAAAGTTACGAAACTGGCCGATTTTGGCGCCTTTGTTGAAATCGAAGAGGGTATCGAAGGCTTGGTTCACATCTCAGAAATGTCGTGGGTCAAGAGGATCTCTCATCCCAAGGAGCTCCTGAAGCCCGGCGATGTGGTTCAGACGAAGATTTTAGGTTTCGATCTGGCTCAAACTAGAATCAGTCTCGGTTTGAAACAAGCTGGCGTCAATCCATGGGAAGAGGTTGCGTTGAAGTTCCCCGTGGGTTCCGTGATCGCGGCACCCATCAAGAAGGTGACACCTGCGGGAGCGTTTGTGACTCTGGAGGACGGAGTTGACGGGTTCCTTCATGTTGACGACCTTTCGTGGACAAAAAAAGTGCGGAATGCTACTTCCGAACTTAAAGACGGTGCGATGGTCGAAGTGAAAGTGTTGGATATCGATGTAGAAGCCAAACGAATTCGGCTTGGGCTCAAACAGGTCAACGACGATCCCTGGGAGACAATGCAAAAAAGTCATCCAAGGGGAACTGTTGTCGAAGGCGTCATCGTCAGCAAGACGGATTTCGGTGTCTTCTTGCGGGTTCCTGGAAATATCGAAGGCTTGATTGCCAAGAGCCACCTCGTCGATTCAAGGGATCAAAGTCCTGACGATTTCATCAAGACCTTGAACATTGGCGACAAGCTCAAGGTGACTGTTCTTGAGGTGGATTCGTCAAAACAGCGGTTATCACTTTCGCTGAAAGACTTTGTCCGTCAGCAGCAGAGAGAAGAAATGAGCCGCTATATTTCCCACGACGATGACCACTCAAGTTTCCGATTGGGAGACCTGTTGAAGAAATAACAGGTCTCTGGACGAGGCCCGATGTTCAAATCCGCCATCGATCCCCATAAGCTGGAAGCTTTTTTGGAGATCAACGAACTTCTCAATTCTCGCTACTTTGATTTGAATGGTTTGTTCACTCAAATTCTTCAGTCAGCGACGCGGCTGACTGACGGCGAGTCGTCGTCGCTACTCCTTCTTCAGCCTGATTCTCAGCGACTCGAATTCGTGGTCGCTCTGGGTCCCAAGGGAGACGAAGTGAAATCTTTCAGCGTTCCGAAAGGCGAAGGGATTGCCGGCTGGGTTGCGGAAAACAACACCTCAATTCACGTTCCCGACGTCGAAAAAGATGCCCGTTTTTATTCCAAGATTTCCCGCAACGTCGGGTATCCCAACCAAAACATCCTGGCGGTGCCGCTCAGAGTGAAGGGACAGTGTGTGGGCGTGCTGGAAATGATCAACAAGAAGGGCGGACAGTCCTTCCATGCAGAAGACATGACATGGCTTGAACTGTTCGCCAACCAGGCGGGCTTGGCGATTCAGAACGCTAAGAACTTCCAGGCCATGAAAGAGGAACTCCAGACGCTCAAGGACGTCCTTGAAACAAAAGCCGTTGGGCACACGCTGCTAACACAAAACCCGAAGATGTTTGAGATCCTTGAGTTGTGTCGAAAGTATGCTTCGACTGACTCGGTCGTGCTTATCACCGGCGAAAACGGTACAGGCAAAGAACTTGTGGCTGAATACATCCATCACAACAGTTCACGAGCAGAAGGCCCCTTCGTAAGGGTCAACTGCGCGGCCTTGCCGGAGAACCTCCTAGAAAGCGAGTTATTCGGCCACGTGCGGGGAGCCTTCACCGATGCGCTCGCGGATCGCCAAGGGCGTTTTGAACTGGCGCGGGGAGGGACGATATTCCTCGATGAAATCGGCACCATGTCGCTGCTTCTGCAGTCAAAGTTGCTTCGAGTTCTGCAGTCGAAGACCATCGAGCGGGTGGGGGGAAACCAGACCCTTGAACTCGACACCCGGATCATCGCGGCGACGAATTCCAACCTTGAGCGCGACATTGAAGCGGGGACCTTTCGGCAGGATCTTTTCTATCGTCTGAATGTGCTTCCTGTGAAAGTTCCGGCCCTAAGGGACCGCCCGCAGGACATCAAACTTTTGTCCGGCTTCTTTCTGAAGGAGATGAACGCCAAATTCCACCGTTCTGTCGAGGGATTTGAGCCCGAAGCGATGGAAGCGATGCGTCTTTTTGACTGGCCTGGAAACGTCCGGCAACTGCAAAACGCCCTGGAACGTGCTGTTGTTCTAGCCCAGGGAAGACGAATCCAGCTTGAGGATTTGGGGCTTCCGATTGAAGGCTCATCGGCTCCTTCAGATCTCAAGGTCTCAGTTCAGAGATTCAAAGCTGGATTGATTGAGCGCACTCTAGTGGAGTGCGGCGGAAATCAGACGAGAGCTTCGAGGCAGCTAGGTATCCAGAGAACCTACCTGTCGAAATTGATCAAGGAATTAAGCATAGATGTTGTCGAGAAAGGAGTACATGATGTCACAAAACATTGAGGCGGAGCCGTTGCGGGCCCGTCTGAGGAATGGGGTAAGCAATTTCCTGCAAAAGTACCGCACCTTGCTGCTTGGAATCGTGGTTGCCGCTGTGGTGGTTACTGGGGGTCTTGCTCTCTGGACTCAGATCGACGGCGCCAACAAGACGGCGTTTGCCGCGCAGATTGAAAAGAGCCAGAATGACTACGAGTCGTGGCTCTCGGAGTCGAATGCGACCAAAAAAGCCGACCTGGGAAAGGCGCTTGAGGGCGAACTCGCACAGGTTCAGAAGAGTGCGCCTGCGGGCTATGGACTGGAGAAGTCCTGGTTCATTCAGGGAAGCTATTTCGCCAGCCAAAAGAAATGGAATGAGGCGGCCAAGTCGTTCTTGATGGTTTACGAGAAAGATCATGGAAGCTACCTGTCCCCCATCGCGCTCGTGAACGCGGGTGTTGCCCAAGAAGAAGCCGGCGACGCCCCTTCGGCCCTCTCTACCTATGCCGTTTTTGAAAAGAGTTTCTCCACCGACTCGCTCCTTGCTCCCCAGGTCTTTTTCTCGCAGGGACGGTTGCTGGAGAGCGAGCAGAAGCGAACTGAAGCTGTTGCGGCCTACAAGAAACTGGCCGAGAAGTTTCCCGAGTCTAGTTGGACAAAACTTGGACACGATCGTATAATTTTGCTGAATCCGGAGTGATCCGGCAGGGGGGCAACGTGACGGACCGATGGACTGCGTTTAAGAGGAAAATTCTCGACAGCCGCTATTTTGGTTTGATCATTGGCTTCGGGGTGTTTGCGTTCATTGGTTGGCTTGCCTTTGCCTCTCCTTTTCCCATTTTCTCGAACTGGGACCGCTCGCTAGGTGACTACTACTTCAAATTGCGGACTGTGGTGGCACCTCAGATTCAGCAGGAAGGGGCAGTTGTCAAAGTCCAGAATGAAAAAATCTCTCCGGATATTCTCATTCTGGGAGTCGACAACCGAAGCATCGAGACCCTGGGGCGGTGGCCTTTCAGCCGCAGCCTCCACGCCGACCTTCTCAACAGTATTTCTCGGATCAAGAACCAAAATCAGCGTGAAAGAGCCGTTTTCTTCGACTTTTTCTTCCTCGATAGAGAGGCTGTTCCAGAGAATGATCTGGCGTTTGCTCAGGCCATTGCAGAGAACAAGAGGGTGTTTCTAGAAACCATCTACTCTCCAGAGGCTCAAGATATCGACTTGTCGGTCGTTCAGTTCAAGCGGCTGGAAACTTTGTTGGCGGCCAGCGGTCCGTTTGGATCAATCGAAGGTCCGTGGAAAGACCAAACAGCCTATCTGACGGTCCAGTCCCCCTTGGTTCCCTTGGCTCGCGTGGCGAAAGGACATGGTTTTGCTTCTTTCAACCCCGACCACGATGACGTCTTTCGGCGGCAAAGCCTTGTCTCCAAAGTGACCAAAGTCATTGCGGAGTACGAACTTTCCGAACTGAAGCCGGACACAAGCGACTACGACTCCTTGTTTCAGCGCTACACCTATACCAACAAGAGTGGCGGTAAGGTCACGCTACCTTCTCCCCTGACTCAGCAGGTTCTATCGGATCTTCCAGAAATCCTGGCACGCGAAGCATTGACCCGACAGGTTGAGGTTCCGGGGTCGACCGACCTAAAAGAAGTCTATATCGTCCAGAAAGTGCAGGACATTTTTCTCCCTTCAATCACGTTGGCTTTAGCTGCGGAGTATTGGCACAAGAAGTTGTCTGATATTCGTGTAGTCCTTGGCCAGTACATTCTCATTCCTTCGCCCGAGCTTTACGACAAGAACACGGGAGCCTGGTCTCCCGCGCCTTACCCCGAAGTGAGGATTCCTGTCGATGCCGACGGTGCCATGACGGTCAACTTCATGGGCGCTCGTTCCTCTGAAAATGGAAGCGAATACCAGACCTTTCCCGTTCGAAGCTATTCCAGCTACTCGACGAGGGCCCCCTCGGTCGATGCTGCGACTTGGCCCGAGACCCGGGAACTTGGCGGAAAGCTTCTGATGGTTGGTCCCTTCAGTACAGGCGTTGCGTCTGACGAAAAGAATACCCCGTACGGACAAATGTTCGGAGTCGAAATTCACGCCAACGCGCTCAACACGATACTGACGAGAAACTTCCTTCATCCCGTACCCCCTTGGCAGGCGCTCATTGTTCTCTTTTTCCTGACTATCCTGATCGCGTTTCTAGCGACTCGGGTTTCAACGCTGCTGTCTTTGGTTGTTACTTTCCTTCTCGAAGTGTTCAGTTTTCTGGGCGTGTTCTTGATTTTTGACATGTATTCGCTTGTCTATCCTTTCAGTTCGTTGTTTGCCGGAATGCTCCTGACCTTCCTGCTAGTTATTGTCTATCGTGCCCTTACGGAGGAAAGAGAAAAGAGGAAGACCCGGGCGATATTCAGCAAATACGTCAGTCCCGACGTTGTGAGCGAACTTCTTGCGCATCCCCCTGAACTTGGTGGCGTCGACAAAGAACTTACTGTACTCTTCAGCGACATTCGCGGCTTCACATCACTCTCCGAAGGCATGACTCCACAAGAATTGGTCAACCATCTCAACCTCTATCTAACTGCTATGACGGACTGTATTCACGAGTACAAGGGAACTCTCGACAAGTATGTTGGGGATGAAATCATGTGTTTCTGGGGGGCGCCTCTGGAACAGAAAGATCACGCAATCTTGGCAAGCAAGTGTGCCCTGAAAATGATGGAAGTGCTTGGGAAGATGAATGAACAATGGCCAGATAACCGGAAACTAGACATTGGAATTGGTCTTAACTCGGGGGTCATGACTGTCGGTAACATGGGTTCGCAAGGTCGGATGAACTACACGCTCATGGGCGACAACGTCAACCTGGGTGCACGCCTGGAAGGGACTAACAAAGAGTACCATAGCAACATTATTATCAGCGAAAACACCTACCAGCTGATTCAGGATTTTTCGGTAGTACGAGAACTTGACAATATCCGCGTGAAAGGAAAAAACAAGCCTGTCTTGATTTTCGAACTCGTCGATTTCACCGACGGATTTGATCCTCCTTCGACTTCCAAGAAGAAATGAGGTTCGGATGCGGCATCGTTGTCGCCCTGGTCTTGAGTTCGTGTGGCTTAGATACGGTGTCGACTCTCCCGGCACCAAATGTAAGCTTTCTTGATCAAACCATGGTAACGGATACAACGCTCTCCCTGGTCCACAGTGCGTCGCTCTACAGTGGGACAACGGATTTTCAGGGGTATCAGGTTTACTACAAGATTTATCCAGGCAAGACCGTTGATTTTTCACGCCTCGCGGCCGATCGGGACAGTGTCAACCTTAGTCCAACGGTTAATCAACTCATGAACCTTGGCTACTTTCAAATGACGCAGTCGGCGTCTGGCGGCCCGACACCTTTATCGACTCCTCTGGTTCCCTTGTTGATCAACGTCGCCGACAAGGTTCAAGTTACTCTTGATTTCCGCCAGTACGCAACCACTTTAGGAGTCCAGAGCTCAAACTCAACCGTTCAGCCTTTGCTGGAGTACAACGGGAGCACTGATACAATTACAAAACCCTACCTGTTCAGAACTTCCCTGCTGGCAGGAAGTCCTCTTGTGTCATTTATGACCCTGACAGCGTGGTCGAGTTTCAGCACAACGACTGTGGTTGATATGGCGGGGCAAGATTCCAGTGGAAAGAGTCAGTATGAGATCAATGTCTTCATTGTAGCCTACGGCCTCTCGCCAACTCTTCAAGCCATCTACTCGCCGCCCGTCGCCTGGGGAGTAGTCCGTTCGCCAAATTCAAATCAATAGGTATGGGCAATGATCTACAACATGTTGACCTTGAGTATTCAGCTTCTTCTCATTGGCTTTACTGTCGGCGTGACAGCCTATTTTGGATTTCCGAAAAGACGCTCGCAGGTCTTTACCGTGGAATTGCTTCTCAGTGTTTTGGGAGCGTTTCTAGGGACAATCTTCGAGGTTGCCATACGTTCCTTGTGGAATCTTCCTCTCGGATACTATCAAGTGTACCAATTTCTAGTTCCGCTTTTTGTTTCGGCGTTGTTTGTATTTCTTTACAGGCTATCGAATAATTCTAAGGACTAGCCTGGCGGCTTGGTCCGAACAATTTTAGGTTCGTATAATGAATATTTGGTCTACTTCAGAATCGGAACCGGCGGCTGTAAATGTTCATAGAAACACCAATCGCCAACGAACCCGCAATTAGTGACGATCCCCCGTAGGATAGAAAATACAGAGGTATCCCTGTCACAGGCATGATCCCGACGGTCATCCCTACGTTGACGAAGATGTGAGTGACAAACATTCCGACGAATCCTGAAACTACCAGAACTCCGAAGTTGTCTTTGATGACCTGCGCGATATAAAGCAAACGCAGAATCAGTATGGAAAAAAAACCAAACACCAAAAGCCCGCCAAAGAAGCCCCATTCTTCACCCAAGATGGAAAAGATGAAGTCGGTGCTTTGCATCGGCAAGAATCGGTAGTGGCTTTGCGTGCCTAGTAGGAAACCTTTTCCAAAAAGTCCTCCGGAACCGATTGCGGTCATTGACTGGATCAAGTTCCACCCAGAGCCCTTGGGATCGATGCTGGGGTCAAGAAAAACGATGAAACGCATAATTTGGTAGTCTTTAAGGACTGATCTTAATACATACGCCAGAACGAACGAGATCAGTAGAATAGAAAAAAGATAGGCCAGCCAATAGTAGATGGATTGTTTGAACTGTCGCAACCCAAAAAGTGCTGATCCGATGATCAAAGCAAGAATACCGCCCAGAACAAGAAAGACCTTCGGATCGGTTAGGAGGGTTCCAATCCCGTTTGTCTCATGGTAAATAATCGTCTCGACAAAAGGAACCAAGGCAAAGAAAACTGTAAGGATTCCTGTAACGGCCACATAGACCACGTGACGAACCCTCGCCCCCGCCATGAACAACATGACCAAGAAGATCGGAATGAAAACCATGGTCGTTCCGGTATCGGGCTGGCGGATAATGAGCGCCATTGGAATGGAGACGATGAGAAAAGCCTGCGCAAACACTTTCCAGTCACGAATCTCTGAACGCTTATTCGCGAGAAAGCGTGAGAGGAAAAGAACCGTGGCAATCTTGGCGAATTCTGAAGGCTGACCACCGAGACCAAAGATTCCAATCCAGGCCTTTGCCCCGTTGACCACCCGGCCGAATAACAATGTCAGGACCAAGAGGCTCAGGAACACTAAGTAGATCCACAGACTCAAGTCCCTCAAAAGATTGTAGTTGACATAGCTGAACGAAACCAGCACGACCAAAGCGACACCAGCCCACAGGAGCTGTTTCAGATATTCTGTCGTCACTAGAACCCCTGTTGAGTTGATCCCGCTGGAAAAGATGAAAAGAATCCCAATGGCCATCAGGCCAACCACTGCCGAGGCCAGCAACGGATCAACCGTTACCAGGGGGCGGAGCCGTTCACCGGTCAAAGGATTGCGATCAGCCACCAAATCCTCTCCTCGGGTTTTGGAATTGTTCTCGGATCCAACCTTGAATCCAATAAACAAGAGGTGTGAGCAGAATGTTCAGAACCAACTGGAATAGAAGTCCCATGTGAAACCAGGAATTCCACGGCTGCCCAAGACGAAAAACGAAACTGACGAGGAAGCCGGTGACAGTATAGAAGGCCGTAGCAAGAAAGCCGAGCAAAGCCGGCATCACCAAGGGATCGAAGTAGACCTTTCCCTTACCCAAACCGAACAAATATCCGGCCAGGGAGAACAGGAAGGCGTGGAACCCAAGCGGAGCTAGTGAAACCATATCGAGGGCGAGACCAAGGAGAAATCCGACAATTTGGCTCGTGAAACTGCCGTTGAGGGTGGCCAATACAACAAAGACAACCAGAAGAATGTCGGGCTTGGTTCCCGCAACGACCAAATAGCTCAGCAGCGTTGTCTGCAAAAGTAGGAGAATACCTAGTATTCCCAAGGCCCATAAAATAGCGCGAATCATTGTTCCGACCTCAGAACGTTCAAGTATTCCAGCCGACCAAAATCCAAGACGGGAACCAAATCAATTTCGAGGGAAGTCTCGTACTCTTTTGAAGAGATATTCTTAATTCGCCCCACAAGAATATCCGCAGGATACAGAGAATCAATACCGGCGGTCACGACAAGATCCCCATCGTGAATTTCCCGGATAGCCTCTTTCTTGACGAAAGACATGGCAAGGCCTTCTTCATTGTTTCCTTTCCCGGTCACAAGGCCTTCGTTGCGCGTGTTTTCGATTCTAGCGGCGATGAAAAGGTTTGCATCCAGAATCGGTTGAACAATCGAAGTCGTCAGGCCGACCTCGTAGATCTTCCCGACAAGCCCCGTCACCCCGTTTTGTGTGGCTACCACAGGCATATCCTTTCGAAGTCCGTCTAAGTAGCCTTTGCTGATAACGAGCGTCGAATAGACCTTCTGAGGGTCTCTTCCCACGACTTCAACCGGAACGTTGAAATAAGGTAGCGACTGGTGGAACGCGAGCTGAACCCGCAGTCGCTGAATTTCTTCGCGGAGCTGGACAACAGTGCGTTCGTTTCCCTCATATTTCTTGACAAGCGAGGCGGCCTTTTCATACTTCGCCTGCAAGTCGACAAGCTCGCCGATGGAGGAGGCAAACTCAGCAGTGACTCTGAGGGTCTGAGACACGACCCCCTGAAAGAACCCGAAGATCGAAAGGCCAATTTCTTGCGGCTTGGCAATTCCCGGCGTTCCATTGAACAGAATCATGACCGATGAAACTAGGAGAAACCCAGAAAGAGTCAGGCCCCGACGATAGCGGCCAGCCAGATTCCGCAATGGGGATCCGCTCGAAATCATGAATTGATATTGTTGTAAAGGTTGCGGTTGTTGTTAAGCTTCGCCTGGTCAAAATACATTCCTGCCCCCAAGGCGACGCAGTAGAGGGCGTTCTCAGCAAGGAAAACCGGAACCCCGGTTTCTTTGGCCAGAAGCTTGGGCAAACCCTTGAGCAGTGACCCTCCCCCGGTCATGACAATGCCCCTTTCGACAATGTCGGCCGCCAATTCCGGCGGTGTCTGACCCAAGGTCTTTTTGACTTCCTCGATAACGACATTAATGGGTTCCTGCAAGGCTTCGCGAACCTCAATGGAATCAATTTCCAGGCGCCTGGGTAGTCCTGTAATTGCATCGGTTCCTTTGATTTCCATCTTTTCAATGGTCTTGTCCGGAGAGGCGTTTCCAATGCTGATCTTGAGCTTTTCCGCAGTCTGTTCACCGATAATCAAGTTGTGGACGTTTCGGACATGCTTGATGATGGCCTCGTCGAATTCGTCCCCGCCAAGCCGGATGGCGTTGGTCACCACCATTCCTCCTAGCGAAATGACGGAAATTTCGGTGGTCCCTCCGCCAATATCACAGACCATATGCCCAGCGGGTTCAAAGATGGGAATGTCAGCACCAATAGCGGCTGCCAACGACTCCTCAATGATCTTGACTTCTCTCGCACCGGCCTTGTAGGCCGATTCTTCAACGGCCCGCCGTTCGACCTCTGTGATGCAGGAAGGAACACCGATGACCATCCGCGGCCTCACGAACCATCGCTTGGGAAGCACCTTGCCAATGAAGTAGCGAATCATCTTTTCTGTGGTCTCCAAATCTGCAATCACACCGTCGCGGAGTGGACGGATGGCAATGATCTCCCCGGGGGTTTTCCAAAGCATGTGCTTGGCCTCAGTTCCGACGGCAACAACTCTTTTTGTTCCCCTCTCAACCGCAACGACCGAAGGTTCGTTGATGACGATACCCTTGCCTCTAAGGTAGATCAGGGTGTTGCACGTTCCCAAATCCATGCCGATATCCGACGAAAAAGAAGAGAAAATATGGTTGAACGAACTCATCGAGACCCCCCAAGGATTGGCTGAAAAACTATCATATTCCTATCAATTAAACAATCTCTGATTGGCGTTGAAATGGAGCGGATCGATCTTGAAGGCCTTCCTCCATTCTGCCCTCGCTTGGTCTTTATTCCCTTGTGCTAAGGCGATTTCTCCCAAGAAGAAATGGGCATCGGCGGAATTGGGATTCCGCTCAAGGATAGTTTGGTACTCCACTTGAGCTAAGTCGAATTGTTTGGTCTTTGTGAAGATTTCCCCAAGGAGAAATCGGCACCGCTGTTCCAACGGCCGGGTCGTTGTCTTAGCAATTGCCAGCCGAAGGTATTTGACAGAGTCGTCGTAGTGCTGCATCTGAAAGTACGTCTGACCGAGGGTCCACAAGAGAAGATCGGAGGGCGTCTTGTCGACGGCCTTGAGGAAATAGTCACTGGCTTCAGCAAAGCGCCCAACCAGAGAGTACGCCAAACCTAGGTACTCGTTCATATCGCTAGCGGAATATCCCATGGCTCTGGCTTGGAGGAGATGCTTGATAGCCAGGTCGGCGTAGAATTTGCCTTTGTGGAAATAGGACTTCCCAAGGATGTAGTGAATTTCCGGTTGGAGAGGGACGTCATTCAGAAGCAAAGCTTTTCGAAGGGAGACTATCGCCTGGTTGATCAGCGGCAACTTCTTTTCGACAGTGTCGGCCGCGATTCCTTTGTGGAAAGCCGCAAAGCCTGAAAAAATCAAAACGCTTGTGGACAAGGGTTGCCGCTTGAGTTCCTCCTGTCCATTGGAGAGAATTTCGTCGTAACTCCCATTGTTCCACAATTCCAGCACGTTGATTTGAGACGGTCCGCTGTTGATCTGTTTGCTCAGGGTTTCTGTAAGCCAGAACACGCCAATTCCAAGAATGGCCAAACCGCCCGCAACGAGAGAAACCTGAACCAGAAGAGGGAGAGGACGAGACACGCGTTGTGAAGAATGTCGTTTCATAAAAAAACAGGCAAGCCTATAAGCCGGGTTCTGTCCTGGAGGCCGCTAGAGACTCCCAGGGGCCATCATCTATCTCAATCATTCCTCTCGGGATGATTTTTGTGCAACCGACCCGCAACGAAGGACGAGCAATCCTGTTGCTGCTTGATTTTGCTCCTGACGAGGTTTACCGTGCCAGATCGGTTGCCCGGTCTGCGGTGGGCTCTTACCCCACCTTTTCACCCTTACCCAAGACGTAATCTATTCCGAGTCGAGTCTACCGCCTTCCGGTGGCTTTCTTTGTCCCGGGATTGTCGATACTTCCAAGGCGGTTTGTTTTCTGTGGCCCTGTCTGTCGCCTTTCGGCGCCCGGGGGTTACCCGGCGTCATGCTCTCTGGAGCCCGGACTTTCCTCCATCGATTGCTCGACGGCGATGGCCCAGCCTGCCTGCCCAACTCCTTTATTCTTCGTCGCTTTCGACTTCTTCTTCTTCATCAACCAGTTCTGCCAAGGAACCGGCCTCAATTTGGTCTCTCTTGGCAGGGTCCATGCCGCTCTGAAAGTACAAGATTCGGCTGCAGTAGGGACAGAAGCGGATCTTGTCTTGATTTCTTACTTCGTTGACGAACTGCATGGGGAGGATCACGTGACATCCTGAGCAGCAGCCATTGATGATGGGGACAATACCCAGACCTTCCTTGTTTCGAATGATCCGTTCAAATTTGAACAAAATATCTTCATCCATCCCCGGAGTGATACCTTTTTCGTCATTCAACAACTCGACGTGTCGGGTGCGCTTGGCGGCTCCCTCGGCCTGAATCTTGTCGCTCTCTTCCTTGAGTTCCTCTTCGTCGAGGGTAATTTGCCGCTCTTGTTTCTCAAGGGCAATCAGCAGGTCCTCAAGATCCTTTTCTTCTTTCTGGATGTCTTTGCGAAGCCCCTGTTCCTTTTCCGAGGCGTCCCGAATCTCCTTGTCGAGGGCCTCGTACTCCTTCTGAGTCTTGATGAGGTCCATCTGCTTCTCAAACTCTTCCCGCTTTCTGGTTGCGTCGGCGAGTTCGAGAATCAACCTTCTCACCTTGGCCTTGGCTTGGTCACCCTGCTCGTTCCGCTCGATGAAGGCTTTTTTGGCACGGTTCAAGACTTCTGTCTTGGTGACCAGGGCCTTAGGAATCTCATTTATTTCCTTCTCTAGCTTGAACTTGGCGTAAAGAATGTCTTGAAGAGTTCTCAGCTTTTCGAACGTTGCTTCCATGGGTATCCTTTTCTAGTTATCTAGGTAGTCTCGAAGAGCCCGGCTGCGGTTGGGCATGCGCAATCGGCGAAGGGCTTTCGCTTCGATCTGTCTGATGCGCTCTCGAGTCACGTTAAAATACAGTCCAACCTCTTCCAATGTCAAGGAATAGCCATCCTCAAGACCAAAACGCATCTTGAGGACTTCCTGTTCTCTTGGGGGAATCGTGGCCAGCACTTTCTGGAGCTGTTCCTGGAGGATCTTGAACGCCGTCTGACTTGAGGGATTTTCGACATCTTTGTCTTCGATGAAGTCTCCCAATAAGCTGTCTTCTTCTTCTCCAATCGGCGTTTCGAGTGAAATCGGCTCCCGAGCGACGCTCTTCACGGACTTGACTCTGCTCACCTGCCAACCCAGCCGCTCGGCAATTTCTTCGTCAGTGGGTTCACGCCCGAGAAACTGCATCAACTGACGGCTTTCACGAACCACCTTGTTAATTTGTTCAATCATGTGAACCGGAACGCGGATGGTTCGCGCCTGGTCGCTGATGGACCGCGTAATAGCCTGGCGAATCCACCAGGTGGCATAAGTTGAGAATTTGTATCCCTTGCGGTACTCAAACTTTTCAACCGCTTTGATCAGGCCGATATTGCCTTCTTGAACCAAGTCAAAAAAGTGAAGACCTCGGTTGGTGTACTTCTTGGCAATAGAGACAACGAGTCTGAGGTTCGCTTTGATCAAGCGATCCTTGGCCGTTTTCATCATCGTCTTTCCCGACGAAATTTCTTCGGCCTTGACCAGGATGTCTTCGATAGGAGCTTCAAACTCAGTTTCAAGCTGCTTGAGCTTTTTCTCAGCGATTTGAATCTGGCGGATTTTTTCCTTGATGGCGTCACTGGTGAGGCCCAGTTTTGTCTCAACCTCGTCCTTTTCTTCGGTACTGGCGAGTTTCCGGCCAAGATTTCTGAGATCGCGCATGTTGGTCACGCGCAAACGTCTCTCGATCTTCGACTGTTCTTTCTGGTACTTCTTGATCCGCCGTGCGGCGTTGATGAATTTGTCAGAGAACTTCGTGATTTCATCGGGGTGGATATCGATCAATTCGATTTCCGCAAGAAGCGACTGACGCATCGACGAAAGCTCTTCATGCCCGACGATGTCCGTACCGGTGGCCGTCAGCCTGTCCTTCAGCTCCATGTAGCCCTTCAAGGGCGGACTAATGACCTTGAGGGGTTCTTTGTAGAACTGGGTCAGCCGACGTTTCTCCGCAAGGAAATCAGAGAGCTCTTTCTTGGAACGGCCCATGTCTTCCTTGGGTTCGCCCCGGCTCATGGTCTCCTGCGCCAGGAAAGCAAACTCAGGAATGATCATTCCTGAGTTCTTCACAATCCGCTTGATGATGTTTTCACCGTCTTCCATCTGCTTGGAAAGGGTGACTTCCATCTCTGCGGAGAGAAGATTCTCCTTTCCGATTTCCCTAAGATAGAGGCGGATGGGATCGTCAATCGTCGCGTCTTTGTCGTTATAGTTGAGCTTCTTTTTGAAGTCGGCTTCCGGATCGATGTCTTCCTCGGTGGTCGAGGCCTCGTTTCCGAAGAGTTCTTCCTCAGTTTCAAACAGCTCTTCCTCTTCCTCTTCCGGAACGACAACTTCCAGGGCATCCTCTTCCTCGATCTGAATGCCTTGTTTGGACAGAACCTCGTAGATTCCATCCAGCTTTTCCGTGTTGACGAGGTTCTCTGGAAGGAAGTCTCTCACTTCATCGAAGGTGACACTTCCCTTGGTTTTCGCAAATTCTAGAAGCCGGACCACCGCTGGGTCGTTGGCAAGATCAGACATCAATCGTTCCCCTTCAAACGGGAGATTTCTTCTCCGAGGAACTTGTGTTCCTGAAGAAGTCGGATTCGTTCATCTTCGTTGATCGCTTTGTCCAGGCGGGCCAAGACTTTCCTCCTCTGATTGAGGAGGGTCTTCGCTTTCACTTTCAAAACGCCATCCTGAAGCTGCAGAAGAGCATTGGTCTGGTATTCGCCCGACATGACGTCTCGAACCAGTTCAGAACCCCTGTCTTGGTCGTTCCACCTTGAAAGGATTTCCTCGAGAGGGAAATTTGACATCCCCTCACCCATCATTTCTTCAAGGATCTCAAGAAGCGCCCGACAGCGCTCCTCCTCGAAATCCTCAAGACTCAAATCTCTTCGCAACACTTTGAACAACTCAGGAAACGAGACAACGGTAACAACAAGAGACCACTCCACGGTCCTTCCCGAGGCCAAGGCTCGAGAGGCACTTACCTCGCGTTTGGCCTGAAGAACCTGACCGGTGCGGCGGTGGTCCTTCTTCTCAAAATCACCGACCAGAGTGTCTTTTTGCACACCCAAGTACTCGGCGGTCCTGCTCAGGAAAGTCTCCCTTTGGACGCCGTTGTCAACCCTGGACAAAAATCCGAAAATCTCTCCTACAAATCCCCTCACGTCGAGACCTGAATCCCGCGTGAACGCATTATAGCGGAAAGCAAGAAGAAAATCAAAACCTTTTTGGGGAGAATCAAGGAGAGTTCGAACGGCTTCGGGTCCCTCTTTCTCCAATAGTTCTGAGGGATCTTTGGCGCCCTTGGTCGCAACGACAAAGGTTTCGAGCTCAAGGACCTCGCAAATCTCCACCGCTTTGGCGGCCGCTCTCTGCCCCGCATCATCGCTGTCAAAAAGACAGACAACCGACCGGGCGGTACGCTTGATCAGTCTTCCTTGATCTTCCGTGAACGCCGTGCCCAACGGAGCGACGGCCCAGTCCAGGCCCGATTGGTGGAGAGCAAGGGCGTCCAGATAGCCCTCGCAGAGAATGACCTGCTGTTTTTCGCGTACATGGGGAAGCGCTCGGTCCCAGCCGTAGAGCATCCGCCTTTTTTGAAAGACCGCCGTCTCGGGGGAATTGATGTACTTGGGTCCCTCGCCTTCAAGGAGTCTTCCGCCGAAGCCGACAGTCTCGTGTGAAGGAAACCGGATGGGGAATAAAAGGCGTCCTGAAAAAAGAAAGGCATCGGGATGGTTTGCAGAAAAGAGTCCTGATTTGGCCAAAAACGCCGGGTCGTAGTGTTTTTCCGTAAGAAACCTCTTCATCCAACCGCGTTCCCTCAGGGCGTATCCCAACTGAAACTCTTCGATCATGGCGGTGCTCACGCCTCTGGCGGCCAAGGTTTCTCTGGCCCTCGAGGCTTCGGGATGGTTGAGAAGAAGGTGATGGAAGGATTTTGTCAGGCGACCCAGCAACTCCAGCAACGCAAGGCGCTCCTTGTCTTCGGGTGTTTCGCTGACTTCTGGAAGCGGGACGCCAACCTTGTCGGCGATTTTTCGTACTGCTTCTGGAAACGGCAGGTGTTCAACCTTCATCAGAAACCCGAAGGCGTTGCCTTTCTCCTGGCAGCCGAAACAATAGAAAAACTGATTGGCAGGATTGACCGTGAAGCTTGGGGACTTTTCGTGATGAAAAGGGCACAGGCCCCAGTACCGTTGACCATTGGGTTTCAAGGAAACGTATTGCCCTACGAGTTCGACCAAGTCGGCCTTGCCAAGAATTTCTTGGAGGAGTGCCTCAGAGAACGCCATGCTCAACCCTTGCTGACGAAAGTCGCCAGGTAAGATTCTCTTGCTTTTTCGTGTTGCGACCAGTTGGCCGAAAACGTGTGTGTCCCCTTGGTTTCGTCGGAGACAACAAAGTACAGGTAGTTGGTTTGAGCTGGCTCGAAGGCCGCCTTCAATGCCGTCATTCCGGGATTGGCGATCGGGCCCGGCGGGAGTCCCCTATTGAGATAAGTGTTGTAGGCGGAAGGGATTTGGGTGTGAACGAAAAAAATTCTTTTTGGATGGGGTCGGCCCAGGATTTCGGTAAGGATGTACTCGATAGTGGCGCAGGATCCGAGAGCGATCCCTTTTTCGAGGCGGTTGGCAAAAACCGAAGCAATCAGCGGAGCTTCTTCGGGAGACCGATACTCCCGTTCGACGATGGAAGCCAGCACGATTCTTCTGGCCATTTCCTGCCGCGAAAACTGAGAGTTCCAAACCGAGGTCCTGTCGGCGAAGGTCTGCACGAGGGTTCGTGCGACCTCAACAGGTGGTGTGCCGACGGGAAAAAGGTAAGTGTCGGGAAAGAGACGGCCTTCAAGCGTGTCAAGGCCGTCTCCCAGTCCGCCAAGTATTTCTGGGTGAGTAACAACGTCCATAAAATCTTTTGCCAAAACGACTTGTTTTTCTTCAAGCAGCCTGGCGACTTTGGTCGCGGTCCAACCTTCCGGGATAGTGACGCGAATTTGGAGGGGCTGGGCGTGGCGGAAGTAGACCGCCGCCTCTCTTAAGGTCATTCCGCCCGGAACAGAGAAGGTCCCCGAAGGAAACGATCCGTCCCCCTCCCACAGACGATAGAACCAGCGAAACAACAAAGCGTTGCGGATGAAGTGTTCATCGGCAAGGCGCTGGGCTGTCACGGAAAGTGACTCTCCGCTGGGAATTTTGAAGCTTTTGCTGACCGAGCCTTCGACGGGGCGGTCCTCGCTCCATGCCCAGGCCAGGGCACCGCCCATCGCAACGCCGAGAAAAACCAACACGCCAAGGAGAATTCGGACGAAAGGCTTCATGAGTCTCCTTCAAGCAGGCTGGTCAACTGTTCGACCGTTAGGATCTGGAAAAAATAGCGCTGAAGCTGGCGGTATGATTCGACATAGTTCTCTTGTCCTTGCGACAACCGATGAAGGTGCTGGTAGAGGCGGAGCGCCTCGCTTTCTGGCAGCTGCAAGGAAACTTCCTTCATCTCGACTCTTCTTCACGGCCTTCCCGCGCGACCAAGACTTCCAGCGACCCAGGACTTTTGTGATCCGCGTACCATTGCGCCAATCGTCCGATTTCTTCAATCTTGGCATCATCATGAGTGGGTTCGTGGTGAAAAAGATAGAGTTTTTTGACACCAAAATCTAGAGCGAAGTCTACAGCCATGCTCGACGAACTGTGCCCCCAGTCGGGTCTCTCGATGGCCTCGTCCAAGGTGTATTGGGCATCCATGATTAAGACGTTGGTTTCGCCGTAAAAGCTCCTGTTGGCCTCTGAACGAACAAAGTCCTCAACCCGGAGTTCCGTATCTGTGCTAAAGACCAGCGAATGCCCTTCCCGTTCGAAACGGTAGCTGAAGCAGCCGCCGGGATGATTGACGGGTTTCCATCCGACCCTGGTTCCCGCGACAAGAAGCGGTTGTTCGTCAAGCTCGATGAAATTCAGGGTTGCCGCTGAGATTGAAAGCGGAACCGGAAAAAATGGTTCGGCCATCTGGCTGCGGATCCAAGTCTCAAATCCCTTTATGGGTGAGTAGAAGGTAACTTGGTTCTGGGACCGGAACAGACCAGCAAAAAAAGGCAGGCCCTGAACATGATCCCAGTGAAAATGCGTGAAGAAGATATGATAGTGCTTCGGCTGCACGTTTGCGGTTTCGAGTGCTTGTCCCAGTTCATGGAGACCCGTGCCTCCGTCAACCACCAAAATGTGCCCCGGGGACCCTTCGACCTCGAGACAGGTTGTGTTGCCTCCGACCAGGCCGAACAGTTCGTTCGGCAAACCGGCCAGGAAGCGTTCCTTGGCTTCTGGGTTGGCAAGATCCAATGGACGAATTCGATTGACAATGGTCGATATTTTGGCTTTGAGAAAGGCAGGCGAAAGCGGATGAGGCAAGGAACCTCGGACTCCCCAGAACCGGAATTTCATTCCTCCCCCTGACGTAAAACGGGGTGGCTCCGCCGGGCATCTAGTGCCTTTTCGATTTCAGATTTGTCGTGCAGTTTGCCTCGGTTGATACCGGGACAAAACCGGCCTTCCCATTTCCATTTTTCGGCCGATGACACAGGTCCTTCCCAGAACGGATACGTGCGGCATTGGACAGGACGAGAAGCGTAAACTGTGCAACCCTTATCCCAAAACACGCAGTCGAAGTTTTTCTTCTCCTTGAGACTAAGGACAAAACCTTGACCCAAATCTACCCAGCGGCAGTACTTGGCAATAAAAGCCTTCGAATCCATCCCTACCCCCAGCGCCAAGGAATCGAGGTCCTGCCTGGAGAGAAAGACATATCCTGGGTCGTGCCGGCAACAAGCGTGGCACTGGGTGCACTCGAACTTCAAACCTTGATCATAGAACGTGGGAACCATCGTCAATAAAAAAAAAGCCTTCTAAACAGAAGGCTGTTGGGGAGAGTAGGATTCGAACCTACGAAGCGTGAACGCAACAGATTTACAGTCTGCCCCTTTTGGCCACTCAGGAATCTCCCCGAAGCGAGACGAAAATTATCACAGGAGATGTTTTCCTGTCAAGCCAACTGTCGGAATTGAACCGACGACCTGCGGTTTACAAAACCGCTGCTCTACCACTAAGCTAAGTTGGCCAATGCCTTGTGAGGATAGGAAACCTGGGCGGGTTCTGTCAACCATGGCAGGTATTTCTTCTCAAGAATCTTGACCCATTGAAAGTCGTCGACGACCTTCAAAAAGGCCTGTTTTCGCATCAGGAGCATTTTGTCAGGTTGGTTTTCCCAAACGTGAAGACTTCTTTCAAACGCCCCCCAAAGCCCGCCAGCCTTGTTTTTCGTGTACGAGAAACCTGTTTCGCCGTCGACGACTTTCACGAGTCCGCCCACACGATGAACGATGGGTAGAGTTCCCATAAGTTGGGCCTTCAAGTCCGTAAGGCCGCAGGGTTCGTACTCTGAGGGCATGAGAAAGAAATCTCCCGAAGCGAAAACCAACTGAGCCAGAGAGTGTTCGAACTTGTTGACGAAGAGAAATCGCCCAGTCTCGACCGCATCGCGCGCCAAGTGGATTAGCCGCTCCTCATACGATTTCTCCCCTTGGGCCATGATGAGAAACGCGGCTTGAGGTTTTTCCCTCAGCGCACGGGTGGTCAGTTCGATCAGAGCGTCCACCCCCTTTTGCGCTGTCAGCCGGCCCTGCATGACGTAGAGCGTATCGTTCCAACGGGTCAGCCGCCCATGCACGGAATACGGCCTGAGCAGGAGTTTCTCCCTCAGAAAACGCCGGCAAATCGCCTTTCCCGTCCAGTCGCCGCTCAAAGGGTCAAATCCGACGGGCAGCCTCGCCGCCTCCGGATTGCGCGGATCCTTGTCCTCTGTGGTGATCCCATTGGTGATTCCTGTTAAGTGTGTGCCCGAACTTCTGAGCCATCGCCCAAACGGGCCCGACCAATGGTCGTTCCTTCCTGTCATGAGCTCGTCGGCATAGTTCTCGCTGACGGTGGCGAGTCTTCCGTGGCGGCACGCGGCAACAATCGGATCGAACTTGTGGTCAAGTACGAAGGAACGCGCTTCCGCCGAGGGCAACCCGATCAGTTCCTCGTGAGCCGCTGTCGCTTCCATTTCTTGCCGGTAACCTGGTCCAGCGTTGTGAAGAAGGAGCGCAAAAGTCGTCGAGTTGAATTTTCCGTGAAAGGAAACCCCGGTCTGAGCGATGCCAGCGAGAAAGCCAACGTGGCCGTCGTGTCCTAGGACAAATGACGGCTGCGCGTCTGTGGCCGCCCAGTAGGTGGCCACCGCCCACTGAAACTCAAGATTCATCACGAAACCGTCGGCGTATCCCGCTCCTCGGACATTCATAGGATTGCGTGTTTCATCTTCGGCGCTATAGGTGTAGAGCGAGGCCTTGTCTTGGAAGCTGGGACTGTCGAGAAAATGGATGAAGTGGTTGTTGTCTTCAACGATCCAGGCGGCCAGCGCTACCTTTCGAGAGGGATGGCGTGAGGTTCCTTGCCATACCCGTCGGCCTGCGCTTTCCACGCGCTCACGGAGAAACCCATAGAGAGGCAAAACTACATGAGTCTTCCATCCAATCCGAGGGAAGGAATCCGCCTGGTCCCGGACCACATCCTTGATCCCCCCGGCTTCCGCCCATCCCCCCAGTTCACGGGAGACCAGCCAGATTTCTTTCACCAAGGCCAAGTCCCGACGTTGGGGTAGATCCACGCCCCCCAGAAGAGTACAAGCAAATAAACAACCGTGAAACCCATCGACAGTCCAAGGGAAGCTAGGAGCCGCCCTCGTCGCGCGCAAACGGGTACCAGCAACAACCACGAACCCAAGAGGCCCGTCCAGTAGAGGAATCGAAGCTCCAGAAAGAGGTGTTTCAGGGTCGTGTCAAGAAAACTTTGTGTGGCCCCGACCAGGAACAGAGACAAGACGGTCAGGGAAAGGAGAAACCATGCCAGCCCCAGTCTCAAGGCAAGAGCAACTAGACTAACTTTCAAGGTTGCTTGCTTCCTTGAGAACGAACAGAGCCTTTCTGAGAACCACTAACATGCGGTCGAGTCCGTTCTCGACAGTTTCCTGACGACCATCCAATAGGTACGGCAGTCCCAAGATTGCCTTCAAAGCCGGAACGTTTCGGTCGCGTATTCCCGAAAATTGCGTCAGCAAAGTTTGGAAGCCCTCCTGGCCGCGGTTAATCAACTCCAAAGCCTGGTCGTCCTTGTTCTGCACGAGTTGGACGAACGGCTTGAGCCCAAACGGTTTGGACGCCAACTCGTACTTCAACTTCTGGAATTCCTTTCCTTCTTCTGCGTCGGGATGAAGGCTCCGATCAAACTGATAGATCCGGCTCTTCAGCTGGGAAAGTTCCTCGATGACGTTGGCAAGACCCGCCAGACTTGATTTGCTGGCAGGCGCCACCAAACGAGAAAGGCTCTGGTGGAAGGGTTGGACTCTCTTGGTGAAATGATGGCTCAAGAGCGCCCACAACAAGCCCAAGGTTTCGGTATGCTGGAACCCCTGTACCCGGATTGTCGGACTGATCGACGATCCAGCGCCCGAAATGTAGTAGTCCAAGGGTTGAAAGGTGTCCCTTTCAAAAAGCGCCATTTTCTCTTCCGCGAGCAATCGTCGTCTCATTTCGGGAATCTTCTCGGCAAGTTCTTCGTCGAAATTCAGCGTCAAGGTGGTCTCATAGAAATCTCTCACCGAGTATTTCGGAAGGATATATTTGACGCTGTAATAGGGGTCCTGGAAGCTCCACTGGAGGACCTCCTTCCATGGGACTCGTTGGGCCGTTTCCTGTGCAACCCTAACCAGGGCCGATACTTTCTGGGAAATCCCCTCGGCAGTCCAAGACACCTTGTCGTTGGACAACCGGTCCGCTACCCCGTGGAATATCTGGTTGAGACTCGTCTCTCTCCACTCGATCTTGGTGGATAGATACAAACCATAGTACAGACGTTCCAAGAGACCCGCGGACTTGGTCCAGGGCGCCCCGATCATGAAAGGGTACTTGGTGACTTCTGCCTTCTCCGGGTTGTGGCCGAACTGTTCCAAGAGGTAGATGTATGGAAACTGAATCAAGGGGCGCAGATAGTAGAGGGGCCGCAACGTGTCCCTGACCCTCTCAAAGACACTTGAAGGAATTTTTTCGAAGTAACTTGTCAGCCGCTGATCGAGAGACGCCTGAAGATTGGATCGTTTTTGGTCGGTCTTGTAGAGCGCCACCATGTCGCGTTCGGGGAACAGGCTGTCTAGTTCGCGGGCCGCCTCGGGAAACTCCTCTTGAAGGAGCAGGAGAAGACCGGCCTCCAAAGTCAGTTTTTGCTGGAACAGGTGTTCGAACACGGGTTTCAACTCGGATATTTCACAGAAAACATCATAGACAAGCTTTCCAAATTCGGGTGTCCACTCCTGATGGGAGAAATTGACCATTTCTGGAATGCGGTCTCTCAGGACGGTGCGGGAACCAGCCAGTCTGCGGTCGGCCATGATTTCCGTCTCGGAACGGCTGAGAAAAAAGGCCGAAACACGCAGGAAGAAACGATCGATGGCCCCAAGTTTTTCGACTTCTCGGGTCAGACGGTGCTTGAGTTCTTGCGCGTCTTCAGCCTTGCTGACAATGTTGTCGGTGTCGCGAGCCGATAAGTTCAGGCTGAGCTGAATCCTGCCTAGAAGCTCTTTCTTTTGATCTGAGCTCATTTCCTGTGAAAGCTCGTCAAAGGTAGAACTCATTGGGGTTCACCCTGGAGATCGGGCCGAAGCACAAGAAATCGCCCTTTCTTCGCCTCGACGCGCGCTCCCCGCGCGGAAACCTCGTTGCTTAGGCTGTGCCACCGGGCGAAATCCACCTGATCCACGGGCCAGCGAAGTCCTTCTGAGGAAATTTTCCACGGCCCGCCGCCGAGGGGAAAGATGGAAACAACGCCCTCTTTCAGACTCAAGGATTTTCCAGAATCAAGAACCTCAATGGTCTCAAAACGGGTCAGCCAGCGGGTCACGGTCGGGTAACAAGCCATGAGGCGCACGTTGGCCAACCAGTGATCCATTCTTCCCCCTCCCCCCCCCAGCAGCCAGATTTCACCCGCGCCGGTATCAACGGCGGCCCTGACCGCTGCTTCGGTGTCGGTTTCGTCCTTCGCTCTTTCGAGAACTTTGGCCTCGGTGAACCAAGGCGCCCAATCGGTCAGCGAACCCTGAAGACTGTCTCCGTCGCCGATCCACAGATCGGCCCTTCGGCCAAGGAGTTTCAAGAAGGCCAGTCCGCCATCGGCGGCAATGATCTTGTGACTAGCATTAAGCCAGTCGAGGCTGAGCGAGGAGGGAGGAACTTCTCCGCCTGTGCAGACCACGGTGACCATGGCCCAGGATAAACTTGACAAACCCTTTTGGACAACCCTAGTGTTGCTCATGTTTGAAGCCGTTCTTCGCCGTTTGCAGCCTTTTGCCCAGGAGTTCACAAAGATTGGCAAGAACGTCTACCTTGTGGGCGGTGCGGTCCGAAATCTTCTGCTCGAGCGCCCCGTGGAGGACTACGACTTCACAACCGATGCCCTTCCCGAAGAGGTCCAGGGGCACTTCAAACGAGTGATTGCGACAGGCCTGCGCCACGGGACGGTCACGGTCTTGTTTCAGGGAGACTCTTACGAGGTAACGACGTTTCGCATTGACGGAGACTACACGGACGGGCGGCGCCCAGACAGCGTTGAGTTCACTCCCAGTCTTGAGGAAGACCTTAAGCGGCGCGATTTCACCATCAACGCCCTGGCGCTTGACCTCGTATCCGGTGAGTTGATCGACCATCACGGAGGGAAAGCTGATCTCAAAGACGGTGTTCTACGGGCTATCGGTGTCCCTGGGCAACGTTTCGATGAGGATGCCCTGCGTCTACTACGCCTGTTTCGGTTCGCGTCTCAGCTTGGGTTTCGCATCGATGCTTCAACCCTCGCAGCCGTTCCCTCTAGACGGTCCAAGCTCGCGTCGGTTTCCAGAGAGCGGGTCCGCGAAGAACTGGCGAAGTCGGTAGCGGGACTCTACCCCGGCCTTGCCCTAGCACCGCTCTTTGAAATGGGCTTCCTGGCCGATGTGTTCGCCCCGATGACTTTGAAGGGGTTGAGCTCTTCGACGTTCAAGAGGCTGGAAGGGCTTGCGCCCGACCTTCGCTGGAGTGTCTGGCTCACCCTGAGCTGTCCCAAAGACCGCTCCCAATGGGACCAGGCCCTCAGGCGCCTCACGTTCAGCAACGCCGATAT
Source organism: uncultured Spirochaetales bacterium (assembly GCA_964475005.1). Taxonomy (GTDB): domain Bacteria; phylum Spirochaetota; class Spirochaetia; order JABEVK01; family JABEVK01; genus JAIFLN01. The sequence continues at coordinate 9,678 of CAYYUZ010000020.1, read as the reverse complement.
CGCTGCCTTCCTTGGTCCCGCCAAGGCCCTGGATTTGCTGACTTCCTCTGGGCAGACTCTGGAACTCGCCAAACCTCTTGTGTCGGTCTGGGGATCCCGCGACCGCGTCGCTACAGGGCTCGCGTACCTGGAAGCCCTGGAATCGGAAGGCTTTTGGATCGACACGTCAGGCCTCAAAAAGGAATTGGCTCGTGTCGCGTCATCGTCTGACCCTATCTTCCTGTCAGAACTTGCCGTCGACGGGAAAGACCTTTTGGCCGCGGGAATTCCCACAGGTCCTTTGGTGGGGCAAATTCTCCGGGAACTCCAAAAAGTAGTTTGGAACAACCCCAGCCTCAATTCGGCCGAGACTCTCCGGAAGTTGGCGCCGACGCTTCGGTGATCGCTCTGTAGGCCATACCCGCAGCTTCCTGCTCGGCTTCCTTCTTGTTTTTTCCTGTTCCAGAACCCCAGGTTTTTCCGTTGACTTGAACTTCCATGAAGAAGGTTTTGTCGTGGTCCGGCCCCGTCCTGTCGACCAAGACGTACTTGGGATAGTTCTTGTGAAACTTCTGGACGAACTCTTGCAGGAGCGTCTTGTAATCTTTCTTGTGTTTGTCCTCAAGCACGTTGTTGATTTCGGGAACCAACAGTTCCAGAATGAACTTCTGGGCTTCTGGAAACCCGGCATCAAGGTAGTAAGCCCCAAAAACAGCCTCAAGGGCGTCTGCAAGCAAGGCTTTTTTGGTTCGCCCGCCCGAGTTTTCTTCGCCTTTTCCGACGAGCAGGAGCTGATCCACCTTCAGGTTCTTGGCGATGAGCGAAAGAATATCTTCGGACACGACAAACGACTTGATCTTGGCCAAGTCTCCCTCGGCCCGGTCCGACAAGATATGGAATAGATAGGATGAGACCACCAACCCCAGCACGGAGTCACCCAGAAATTCCAGACGCTCATTGTTCTCGCGGTGGTCGGCATTTTCATTGGAATAGGAGCGATGGGAAAAGGCCAGGTTCAACAACGTTTCGTTCTTGAACCTGGCCCCCGCCTGCTTCTCAAAATGTTTGAGAAGCTTTTTCCTTTCTGGTTTCATTCCAGAAATCAGGGGACTTCTCGGCTTGCCGAAGAGTTCCACAGAAAACTACTTCTGCTGTGACCGCAGGTAGTTCAAGACGTCGCCGACTTTTTCGAACTCGGTGGCTTTGTCCTCGGGAATGGTAATTCCCATATCTTCTTCGATGGCATAGAGCAATTCGTAGGTATCCAGGCTGTCGGCACCCAGGTCTTCCCGGATCTTGCTTTCCAAAGTGACCTTAGCTTCGGCGACTTCGAGCTTTTCGACGATGATCTTCTTCAGCTTTTCGAACAGTTCGTCCATTCGCTTCTCCTTCCGTTAAGCCATTGATTCCGGTTCAAAAACTTGCTTCCCGCGATAGAAGCCGCACTTCGGACAAACTCGGTGCATCAAGATCTTGTTTCCGCAGTTGGCGCATGCCGTCAAATTGGGCATGGTCATCTTCATGTTTGCGGAACGTCGTCTTCTGCTTCGAGTCTTGGAAGTATTGAATTTGGGTACTGCCATAGACCTTTCCTCAAAAAAATTTCGTTCAGCATCCTACCGCTTCTGCCGGAGGGTGTCAAGCTTGATCAGACCAGCTGACCTCGAGAGTGTTTCTCCTTCAGAGCCTTTTCCACCACAGACGGCACCATCGAGGAGACATCGCACTCGAGCTGCACCAATTCCTTGATTGCCGACGACCGCAGGACGAAGTATCGCGGATCGGTCGGCATCAGAAAGGTTTCTATAGAGTGGTTGATGCCCTTATTGATCATGCTCAGCTCAAATTCGTAACCGAAATCGGTGAAGGCCCTTACCCCGCGGAGAATAGTCCGTATTCCGTGAGAAGCAGCAAAGTCGACAATCAGCTTGTCCCAGATATAGACTTCAACATTGGGAAGCTCCGACGTCATGGCTTGGAGGAAAGCATGCCGCTCGAGAGGAGTGAACAAGCACTTCTTCTGGGCATTGGCGCTCACGACGACCAGAACCTTCTCCATGATGCGGCTTGCGCGCTCGATCAGATTCAGGTGTCCGTTAGTGGGAGGATCAAAGGTTCCAGGAAAAACCGCTTTCATGGGGTTCACCTTAGTGCCGGGGAGCGGTGGGGGTCAAGGATCTTTTTGACAAAGCACGAAGGAAAGCCTAAGATAACCCCATGCGGTTTCTTCCTTTTGTCCTCCTGTTTGTGCTGGCCGTTTCATGCACCACACCTCCTCCGGCAAAACCGGTCGTCGAACCGGCACCCAAACCCGTTGTTACCGCACCGGCCCCGAAGGTCTCCGGGGCGTTTGAAGTGACCCCGGAAAAGAAGCAGGCCTCGCTAGTCGCCATCAAGTCACTGGTGGATAAGCTTAACGCCATCATAGCGAACAAGGCGTTCGAGGAGTGGAAGACCTACCTCGACGATGCCTATGTCGCCACTTATGGTGACCCGATACGGTTGAAGGAGTATTCCGCCAACAGCCCGTTTCTCAAACAGTTCAACATCAAACTCAAGAGTTTAGAGGACTATTTCAAATTTGTTGTCGTTCCCAGCCGGGCGAACGTCGCGGTCGATGACATCAGCTTTCTGGATGAAAATCGAGTCAATGTCTGGACGGTTGTTGACAATGAGAGGGTTCTCCTCTACCTCTTGAAGTTGTACGGAAAAGAGTGGAAAATCTCATCTTGGTAGTAATCAAGGAGTGCACATGAAAAAGACGTGGCCCTTCCTCCTCGGGCTTCTTTTGATCCCCGCCTTGGGCTTCGCCCAGGCCGCCGGCGGCACTGCCCCGGCCGATTCGTCGGCTTCGGGTCAGAAGACCGTTGAGGAAAAACAGCTTCAGAGTGGCGTCGAAATCATGGTGATTTCTAGCCTCGTTTCTGAGAACGACCGCGGTGGCAAGGTCAAAGCCCTATCCTTGATCCGGGATATGATTGACAAGAAAAAAGCCTCCGACAAGACCCCTGACGTCGTGGATCTTCTTGGAGAACTGGGTGCTGAGGGTACAAGCAAGCAGGTCATTGAGAATCGCCGGCTGATCAACGACTTTCCGGAAGTTCGGCGCGAAGCCGCTGAACTCCTCGGTCAAATTGGCGGAAGCCAGTCGAGAGAGCTTCTGATCAACATTGCTCTCCAGGACAAAGAACCTATGGTGGTGGCAGAAGCCGTCTATTCTCTTGGTGAAATTGGCAGCGGGGATCAGGCGGCGCGTGTGGAAGGAACCATCACCAACTTGGTCAAGGCCCAAGATGCCGTCCGGCCCGACAGCAACTTTGCCTTTGCCGCTGCCGCCGCCTTGGAAATGCTTGGAAAGAAAAATGGTGGCAAAGTCAGCCCGGAAGTTTTTGCCGCCCTGATCCGAATTCAGAACGGCAACTATATCCGTCCTGTGCGTGAAAAGGCAAAACAAGTTCTTGATGGATTTACTCAGTACTGAGTTCGTATAGACATAAAAAAACCCGCGAAATCCGCGGGTTTTTTTATGTCCTAGTGAGGGGCTTCAGCGCTTGTACAACCCCCGGAGTTCCTTGCGCCAAGCCGGGGGGTTCGTCGTGTCTTCGACAATGATCTTGCGGTGAATCTCAAAGCGGTTGTTCTCTTTCTCCACAATAACCCCAAAGAGCCCCGAACCCAGGTAGGCGATCTTCTCTGTTGGTTCCAGAGACTCCCTTTTTCCCAATTCTGCCAGGACACAATCGAAGTGGGCTGGGCCGTGTTCAGAGCCATAAGCGACGGCACTCGCCATATCTGAGATCGGCTGCGAACAGACAACACAGGGTTGAGCCGGAACGACAACTCGTGTGGCTTCATGGTCGTGTCGGAACCTTCTGCGGCTCCTGTGGCCGTTGTTATTTTCTCTCATGAAGAAGAAAATGACCCCTATTGATGCTCTCTGTCAATAAGCTGGCGATTTCGAGGATAGCCGTCTCGAGGTACTCCTCCTGCTGGATTTTTTTTTTGAGTTCTTTAATCCTGTCGGGCGCCTTGACTTCTGTGATCATTGGAAACCATTCTCCGTGAAAGCATTCTCAAAATGCGTTATCTGCTCCGGACCGATGTGGACAACGTCGAATCGAAGTCGGCACTGGAGCCATTCGGCGTGGTCGGCCACAAACTCCCTGGAACATCCAAGGATTCGGGAGCGCTTCACCGCGTTGATGGAATGACTCAAGTTATCTAGCGGAACCGTCAGCCAATGCTTCACTTCAACGAAGACCAGGCTACCGTCCCTGTACACTACTATATCGACCTCTCCCGATCGACACCTGAGATTTCTTTTAACGAGGTGGTAGCCCTTGGCGGCCAGGTACTCGGCGGCACGTTCTTCTCCGAGATCACCCCGGAGTTTGGTGTTCACGTGCCTCCAAGAGGTCCTGAAAGTTGACCGGTCTTGCAATGAAAGTTTTGGGGGTGTCGTTGAGATCTAGCTGCGGCCCCCGGTCCTCTCGAAAGACGTTTCCAAAGGAGTCGATCAAGATACGCACAACGGGGCGGAGGAGGTTCGCCGGGGTCATCTCGATCACTCTGGCGATGCTTCCATCGCTTAGGAGCAGGATGCTTCCCGGGGGATTTAATCCCAGGCAACGGACGAAATCCTTTACGGCAACCGGGTCAAAGCGAACTCCCTGATCCTTGATTAACTGTTTCATAGCCTCGTAACCCACGAGACTGTTTCGATACCGTCTCTGAGTCACCCGGGCAACGAAATTGATCGCAACCGCTGCAATTCTCGACCATCGGTGGATGTTCTCCCCGGAAATCCGCGACGGGTAGCCTGTTCCATTCCACTCTTCATGGTGCTGAAGAGCAACCTGCGTGGCCTCATAGCCTTCTCCCCAGCGTTTTACTTTTTCGTAGGAAACTGCTGGATGGCTTTCGAGAAGGACACGCTCTTTTTCGGTGAGTTTTCCTTCTTTGGAAAGAAGTTCTTGCGGAAGGAAGAGCATACCGACGTCGTGCAACAGCGCGGCGCGGATCAGATGAACCTTGTCCTGCTCTACCCAATCGTTGGCTGAGGAATACAGGAACAGCGCCAACGCCACGTTGAGACTGTTGGCCGCGGTCGAAGCGGAATACACTCTGCCGTCAAGAAAGACGCGGAAAAGACCCCAACAATCAGCCTGGAAAGCAGCAAGGACTTTGGACACGTAAAGGTCGAACTCGGGAAGCGAAAGCCCGTCTTTCTGGACGTCTGAGAAGTGCGCTTGGAGCCCCTGAAGGAGCTGAAGATAAACTTCGGCGCTGGGCATATCCAGCGGGAAGTCCCAATGGGAGATGTCTGGTTTTCCTGCCATAGGCGCGCGGGACGGAGTTTTTGTTTCTGCAGTTTCATTTTCTGTCATGTCATCTACTTCTTAGCATAATGATAGACAGCGCTCAGTAATTGGGCAAGGACAGCAAAGTGTTTTTCTGGTATCCACGAGCCTTCAGGGAGCTGAAAAAGCATAGGCGCTAGCACGGGGTCTTGAGTTTCGGGAATGCCATATTGTGCGGCCAGTTCTCTGACTCGTTTAGCCTGGGCACCACGGGCACGGAAAAGGATGAGAGGGGCTGGGTAAGACGGGTGGTATCGAATACCGACGGCGATTTCAGACTTTGACATCGACCCCTCTGACATTCCCGGGAAAAAAATCTTGCGGACGGCCCGTCACCCGCAAGGTGACGGGAAACTGGGCAGCGGAAAGTGAGGCTTGGAGCGAAGGCCCCCGGTTTTTCCAAACAGCAAGGTCTTCGGCGTTGAAAAAGTGCCAGGTCAGATCGAGGCCGGACGGGTTGCATGAAGCGTCGATTCTGAAAGGAATCCCCAACGGACACGCGGTCAGGTACCATCTGTCGATTCCCTGCCTCTGTTGATTGTAGTGGGCCTGCAAAAGCCCGCTGTCGTACTTTCCCTTGTATTCCCATTTCAAAGGAAGGGTCAGCCATGGATCGCCGGCTACCTTCGTAGAATTCCAAAGATCCCAGACCTCGCCGTCGGGGGGGCGTTCAAAATTCCCTTGTTCTAGGTTTGCCTGCCACGCCAGCCATGGTTGAATTTGGGTGGTTAAGATGTCGACTGGGCCGGACCCTCGGGCTTCAAGCGAAGCAACCCATCCTTCGTGGTCGGAAGGTCCAGAATTTCGACTCAACCACTTGCTCCAGAGCAATAGCTTCTCGCTGGCCACTGCAAGTCCCCTTGAGAAGAACGCCGCCATCAGAGGGTTGATCTGCGATACGGTTTCGGTGCTGGCTGGATCGGGACCTGAAGGCGATTTGGAAAGAATTTGCAACGTTCGCTCAGAAACGAGTCTGACTCTGAGTTGTTGGCCGGGTTGGAGATCGCTATCGACAACAACCGTTAAACTGTTCCCGTTCAGCCTGACCCGCCAGCTATTGGGCCCGACCTGCTTCTCCACGACCACAAGAAAAATGGGTCCGGCCTGCCGGGGAAGGTCGGCAGGCCGGGAGACCGAGAGGAACCCCAGGGGATCCATGATTCTCGGTCACTTCTCTACTCGGAGACAACCTTCTTCTTGATGAGTTCCTTGACTTTAGCGGCCTTGCCGACGCGGTCGCGGAGGTAGTAGAGCTTAGAACGCCGAACTTTTCCGGGGCGAACCAACTCTAGGTGGTCAATTCGGGGAGAATGAAGGGGAAATACCCGTTCGACGCCGACGCCAAAGGAGATTTTCCGGACGGTAAAACTCTTTCGAACACCGCTGTTTTGCATGGCGATGACCGTTCCTTCGTAGACCTGAATTCGTTCGGTCTTGCCTTCAACGATTTTGAAGTGAACCTTCACCAGGTCGCCGATTCGAAACGCCGCCGTCTCTCGAAGCTGAGTCGCTTCAATTGCCTTAATAAGATCCATGGGATCCTCCTAAAATAACTCTGTGTCCCAAAGTCAGCCTAACCCTGGTTCTGAATCAGCAGGTCGGGCCGCAAACGTTTTGTTTTTTCGATGCTCTGTTCTCGCCTCCAGGCCGCAATGTTCTTGTGGTGCCCTGATAAAAGCACTTCGGGAACTTGTCGTTCCCTAAACACTTCCGGCCTGGTGTACTGGGGGTACTCCAGGAAGAACCCTTCGGAGAAACTTTCCTCCTCGAGGCTGCGTGCCTTGATGACCCCTTCGCGAAGACGATAAATCGCATCGATCATGACCAGCGAAGCGATTTCCCCAGAGGAAAGGACGTAGTCCCCAATGGAAATCTCATCGTCGACGTACTCGTCGATGATTCGTTGGTCAATTCCCTCATAGCGTCCGCAAATGAAGACAAGTTCGTCCTCTTTTGCTAACTCCCGGGCAGTCGACTGCGTGAACAGCCGGCCAGACGGTGTCGGATAGAGGGTCCTCTTTTGACCTGCCCCCACAGAATCCAGGGCCATGGCCAAAGGTTCCGGTTTCAGGACCATACCGGCGCCACCGCCATAGGGAATGTCATCGCAAGTCTTGTGCTTATCCAAGGCGAAATCCCGGATGTTCACAAACTCGATTTGAATTAAACCCCGCTCAACGGCTTTCTTCATAAGCGAACTCTGAAAAAAGCCGTTTACAATCTCAGGAAACAAGCTCAAAACAATGAACTTAAGGGCCTTCAAATCACTCATTCGAGGATCCAATCCACCCTCAGTTCTATTGTCCGACCAGGCAAATCGATGTTTCCTAGATACACTTCCATAAAGGGAACAACACAGCTGGCACCGTCGGTCTTTTCGACCTCCAACAACACGGCCGCGGCCCCTTCTAGAAATCCCGTAACTTTCCCTTTCCGTTCTCCTTCGAAAATCAGCGAACACCCGATGAGATCGGCCAAGTAGACTTCCCCTTCCGCAAGGGGAGCCGCCTGACTTCTGGGCACCCACAGCTCGAAGTCGGCAAGGAGCCTGGCAGCTTCAGGGGAGTCGACTCCTGTGAACTTCAACAACAAGTTGTCTCCGCTCCAGCGGCTGGCGTCAACCTCAAGGATTTTTTCCACCCCGCCCTTCTTCGCCGTCACCGTCGTCAATCGTTCGAAATGGTCGAAGACTCCCGAATAACTTAGAATCTTGACCTCTCCCCGGACTCCGTGGCTGGTCCGGATCTTTCCGATGGCGACAGTCGGCGAGCTCAGTCTAGAATCTCCAGAACCACCCGTTTTCCCGTCTTAGTCGCCGAAGCGCTCAAGACAGTTCTGATCGCCTTGGCAATTCGACCGTGCTTACCGATCACTTTGCCGAGGTCTTCAGCCGCTACCCTCAATTCGAGGATCGTGGATTTCTCGCCCTCGATCTGATTGACAAGAACTTCAGAAGGATCGTCGACCAAGGTTTTTGCGATGTATTCAACAAGATCTTTTTCCACAATTCCTCTCCCCTCGGCTTAGCCCAGGAAAATCTGGCTCTTGTTGAGAAGACTTCTCACGGTCGTGGATACTTGAGCTCCCTTGGCAACCCACTCCTTGATCCGGTCAGCCTTGAAACTCACCTGATTGTCTTTCTCGACGGGGTGGTAGAAACCCACTTCTTCGATGGTCTTGCCGTCCCGGGGTGCTGTGGAATTCGTGACCACAATCCGGTAGTAAGGCCTCTTTTTGGCGCCGAATCTCTTCAGCCGAATGGAAACGCTCATGCTTCCTCCTTATTCTTATCTAGCGCCGAACTGCTGCATCATCTGATTCTGCATGCCCTTGTTCTTGGCGACTTTCTTCATCATCAACTTTGTCTTTTCGAATTTCTTGATGAGTTGGTTGACATCATAAATGGTTGTTCCGGAACCATTCGCGATCCGCTTTCGACGCCCTGGGCCCAGGATCAGATGATTCCGACGCTCCTTCTTGGTCATCGAGGAAATGATCGCTTCTTCTTTCTTCATGGAGTTCTCGTCGATGGCGCCCGGATCGATTTGACCGGCCAGTCCCGGCATCATCGCCAAGAGGGACTGCATGGAACCCATCTTCTTCACTTTCTTGAACTGGTCGAGATAGTCCTCGAGGGTGAAGACTCCTCCAGCCATCTTGTTCTGCAGCTCAAGCGATTCCTGGGCGTTGAACGACTCCTGCGCTTTCTCGACCAGCGAGACCACATCGCCCATGCCCAAAATCCGGCTGGCAAAACGATCAGGATAAAACGGGTCGAGGTTTTCGATCTTTTCACCGACGCCCACAAACTTGATGGGTTTTCCGGTGATGGTTTTCAGGGACAGAGCTGCGCCGCCCCGAGTGTCTGAGTCGAACTTTGTGAGGATGATGCCCGTCAGTCCCACTTTCTCGTCAAACACCTGCGCGATTTCAACGGCATTTTGTCCCGTCATGGCGTCGGCAACAAGAAGGCATTCGTCCGGATCGGCAGCCTTCTTGATCTGCACAAGCTCTTCCATCAAGGCTTCATCGACTTGAAGCCGGCCGGCGGTGTCAACGAGCACGGCATTGAATTGGTTTTTGTGGGCGTGCTTGAGGGCGTTTTTCACGACGCTGACGGGGTTCTTGGAATCCTCCCGAAAAATTTCTACACCTACGGTCTGCGCCAGTTGAGCCAGTTGTTCGACCGCAGCCGGCCGTTGAAGGTCGGCGGCAACAAGCAGGACACGTCGGCCCTCTTTTTTCAGCCGCGCCGCGAGTTTGGCGACTGACGTTGTTTTGCCCGCTCCCTGCAAACCAAGAAACAGCACTGTGCTGATGACATCCGGCCCTTTGAGGG
>CAYYUZ010000019.1:0-43022 GCA_964475005.1 uncultured Spirochaetales bacterium | reverse complement strand
TACACGGGTCGCGAGGCGCTGGCGCTCGGACTCGTCGATGACCTAGGCGGGCAGGGGGCCGCGAAAGCTTGGTTGGAGGAAAAGTTGGGGGGTCCCTTGGAGTTCAAGCAGTTCATTCCGGGGGATGACAACCCGTTTGGTCCGTTGCTGGACTCCTTCACCACGGCCCTGGTCAAGGCCAGCGACTCTCCGACTCTGAAGCTTGTGACCTCACTCGACCAATGGACGGCACCCTGGGCCCAGGCCGTGACGGGCGTTGCCGCCCGAGGCGGCGGCCCTCTGGTTTGGGCAGACACGTCGGAAGACTAGAAACTTGTGTCGTTAGTCCAAGAGGTTGGGCAAGAACGTGAAACAATGGTTATCAGAGTGAACACTTAGCACTGTTAAAATTCTACGCTGTTAAATGTTTACACGGTTAACATTTAACGATGTTAAATATTAACCGTGTAAAGGATCCTGAATAGCAAATTGGCCAGCGCGGTGGATTTGTTGGCGAAAACGGGGCGCGGAAGCCATACTGAAAAGAGGGTGAAGGCGAGATGACGAGATCCCGAGTTGTGGAAAAGCTCCCGTTGCTGGCTGGCCTCTTGACGATGGGATGGTCGACGGCGGCGTTTGTGACCGATGTTCTTCATCCAGGTTTTGAACAGTCGATCAGGACCAGCGGATTCGAGGCCTTTCTGGGCGCCTCCGAAAACAGGATGGCTCCGCTTTCGGCTTTTGGTTTTCTCTGCATGGGGTTCGGTGTGGTTGTCAGAACAGCATGGCGGACCGGACAATCGAAGGTCAGATTCGCCTTCCTGCTCCTGTCGGGGTTTGCCGCTCTCATTTGTCTTTTCATTCTAGGAGCCCTGGCCAGTGGAGTTCTCCAGGCAACGAGCGGCACCTCGCCGGCGACGACGACGCTCTACCTGTTGACTGCTGGAGCCTTTGCGGGGGGATGGCAACTCTCTCCGACAAAATGGACCATAAATCTCTCCTGCAGTCTGGCAGTGGCGGTCATGCTTTTCAGCGGAACCCTTGCTGTCGCGTATTGGTACCGGGTACCGCTTTTTTATTCCGGCCCCTTCTCGCCGCCGGCCCTACCGTCGGTGCTGACCTTCCTCTTGATCAACAGCGGGCTGTTTCTGATCCTAGCCCCCGAGACGACCCTCTTTGCCTTTCTGTTCCGCCGCACCCTCCTGTCCCGCCTCGTCCGAAGTCTCGTGCCAGCCGTCGTTTCGTTCATCCTTTTGGACGGATGGGTCGACTCTTGGGGTCTCTTTTCGGCCCTCAATCCGGCCGTCTCGCGGGCGATTCAATCGTTGGGTTTGGCCATTGTGGCTACGCTGATCGTTTTGTTTCAGTCACGGCGAATCACTCGGGCGTTCGCCCAAACCTCAATGAAACTCAAGGAAAGCGAACAGCGCTTCCAAATCATGGTGGAGCAGATCGGCGATGGCTTCGAGCTTCTCGACTCCTCGGGCCGCTTCCTCGACGTCAACGAAGCCATTTGCAGAATCCTCGGCTACGAGAGGGCGGAATTGCTGAGCCTCAGTGTCCCCGAAATCGATCCTGCAACGAGCGCCGAAAGGTATTCGCAGTTCTTCACGAGCCTTATTGGACAGGCCCCGAAGACCTTTGAAACCCAACATCAACGAAAAGACGGCGCACTGCTTAACGTGGAAATAACGGCATCGGTGCTCACTATGAACGCTCAGCCGCAACTCATCGCCATGGTCCGCGATCGGACTGACCAAAAAAAAGCCGAAGAACGGCTCCGCGAAAGCGAGTACTTCTTCAAGGAAACCCAGAGGGTGGCCAACATCGGCTCGTACAAGCTCGATTTCCAGACCCGCCGCTGGGAGTCTTCGAAAACCCTGGACCACCTCTTTGGTCTTGAATCTGGCCCCGCAAGAACCTTTGAAAGCTGGTTGGCCCTGGTGCATCCGGACGACCGCGAGGAACTCGTCGGCCATATCCGCAACGAGGTCGTTGTCCAGCATCGTCCGTACAACAAGGTGTATCGCATCGTTCGGGCCGACGATGCACAGGAGCGGTGGGTGCACGCTCTGGGTGAACTAAAGATCAACGATTCGGGCCAGGTTCTTTCCATGATGGGAACCATTCAGGATATTACGGAAAAGCGCCGCTCCGAAGAAGCGGTGCAACGCTCGCAACGGCTCGATTCCCTGGGGGTTTTGGCAGGGGGAATCGCCCACGACTTCAACAACTTGCTTGCGGGCATCTTCGGCAATGTCGATTTGGCTCTGCAGAAATCTCGTCAATCCGAGATTTCGAAGTACCTCGAACGGGCCCACAAGACCCTCGACCGCGCCAGAGGCCTGACCAGTCAGCTTCTGACGTTCGCAAAAGGGGGAACCCCGATTATGGAAGACGCCTTCCTGACTCCTTTTCTTGTTGAGACCGCGCGCTTTGCCCTCAGCGGTTCCAACGGGAGTTCTGAATTCGACCTGCCGGCAGACCTATGGCCTTGCCGCTTTGACAAGACCCAGCTTGGTCAGCTCATCGACAATCTGGTGATCAACGCGCAGCAGTCGATGCCGACCGGAGGCGTTGTCCGAGTTTCGGCCAGAAATGTTACCCTGAAAGCCGGGGAACGCGGGGTTTCCCTTGACGGCCGCTATGTCAGGATTTCGGTAAGTGACGAAGGCATTGGCATACCGGCCGAACTGCTCCCCCGCATCTTCGACCCCTTCTTCACGACCAAGAGCCACGGACACGGCCTCGGTTTAGCCACCTGTTACTCCATCGCGAAACGCCACGGGGGAAGTGTCGACGTCGAATCTGAAATGGGCACGGGAAGCACCTTTCATGTCTTCTTGCCGGCGGTTGACCAGGCCAAGCAAGCCCCTCCGGCGAATACGATGCAACACCGCGGGGAGGGACGTTTCCTCGTGATGGACGATGAGCCGGTTGTTCAGGAAACGCTGGAGGCGCTGCTCGAGTATTTCGGCTATTCGGTGGTCTCCCTTTCGGACGGGCAGGCGGCCGTCGAGCTTGTCGCTCGGGAAACTGCGGCGGGCGGCAACTTTGTCGGAATGATTCTCGACTTGACCGTCGCCGGAGGCATGGGCGGTCGCGAGGCTGTTGGTGCTCTGCGCTCCTATTACCCTGAGCTGCCCATCTTCGTCACCAGCGGCTACGCTGAGGATCGCGTCATTGCCGACCCGACCCGGTTCGGGTTCACCGCCAGCCTCCGCAAACCCTTCGATCAGGGTGATCTGGCGAAGCTGCTGAGCCAGCACATGCCCCAATCAGAATAGGTGCTTTTCGGGGTCGAGACGGCCGTCGCGGAGTTCCAGGACTTCGGTGGCCAGCAGACCGATCTCCCGACGCGAATGCGACACCACCATCGTGGTGACGGCGGTTTCTCGCTGAACGCGCCGGATTTCCTCCCCCAAAGCGTCGCGAAGATCTTCGTCGAGGGCCGAGAGCGGTTCGTCCATAAGCAGAAGGTCGGGTTCCCTGACCAAGGCTCGAGCCAGAGCGGTTCGCTGTTTCTGCCCACCGGAAAGTTCCCGCGGAAAATGGTGGGCGTGTTCGGTCAGTCTCACCAGGTCAAGGTAAGCCATGGCCTTCGCCCGATCATTGCGGGCATAGAGGAGGTTGCCAAGCACGGTCAGATGAGGAAAGAGCGCGTAGTCCTGAAAGACCAAACCGACGCGTCGTTTCTGGGTCCTGACGAAAAGCCTCTGGGTCGCGTGGAACCAAAACTCCCCATCCTGGCGGATAAAGCCATCGTCTGGCCGGCTCAAGCCTGCAAGACACCGGACCAGGGTCGACTTGCCACTCCCCGAAGGCCCACAGATCCCCAAGACTGAGCCCGTTGTCAACGCGTACTCGACGTCAAGATGGAACCGGGTGCTCCCCGTGCGGAACTCCTTTTGAAGATAAAAATGGATCATCGGGTCCGCCTTGTGTCGCGTCGCTGAAGGTGGTTCAACAGCAAGACACCAGGGTAGGCAATCAGGATAAGGACAAGGGCATAGAGATGGACGGTGCCGAAATTGAGACTTTCGACCTTCTCATAGATCGCGATCGATACCACCTTGGTGACTCCTGGAATACTGCCGCCTACCATCAGCACCACGCCGAATTCCCCGATGGTATGCGCAAAGGTCAGCACAATTCCCGAAACCAGCCCCGCCTTCATGTTGGGCAGAACAACCCGAAAAAACGTCTCCACCCGCCCTTTCCCCAGGGTGTACGAAGCTTCCAACAACGCAACGGGAACGCCTAGCAGTCCGGTCTTGAGGCCGCTGAGCATGAAGGGCAAGCTGGAAACACAGCCAGCAATCACAATTCCGGGAAACGAAAAGGCAAGCCTCAGGCCGAAGGTGTCGAGGAAAAACCTCCCCACGGGTCCGTTAGGCGACAGAAAAAGGAGAAGGTAGAAACCCATCACGGTTGGAGCCAACACCATGGGCAGAGAAAACACCGACTCCACCCAGACCGACCAGCCACGCTTGGAAAACGCAAAGAGCCACGCCAAGGGAAAAGTCCCAAAAAGGAGAAGGACCGTTACCCAAAGCCCCAACTGAAAGGAAACCCAAAACGGAACCCAATCCACGTGCGTCCTCCAAGTTCCGGCCCGAAAGAGGCTCAAAAACCGAGGTCCAGTTTACCATTTTTGCGTCTAGGTCTTCACGAGCCGGCCGGTGCTGTCCTGAGACTATCGAAATTCATCCGCGTGGTCAGCAGCCCAAGCAGCCAGTCGTCTCGCCGGCTTTCCGGTGATGGACTCCACGTTGTCTTGAGCAACCTCGGGGACCCTTTCTGTGTCGGCCCAATAGTCCAGGAGCATTTGAACAATGTCGGCGGGCATGAAAGGTCCAACCGACGCTCGAAATTGTTCGGCGGTGGTTTTTTGATAGGTAAGTCTCCGGCCAATCGCTCCGCCGATGGCCGCCAGTTGGTCGGATTGAGACAAAGCTTCTGGTCCAGTCAGCCGATGGATGACCCCAGAGTGACCCACTAGGGTCAGCGCAGCCACGGCGGCGTCAGCAATGTCGGCTTCATGGAGGGGCGCTTGAACTGAGTTGGGGTAGGGTCCAAAGACCATTCCTTGGGCCTTGATGGTAGGAGCCCACTGCCGGAGGTTGTTCGCAAAGGTGCCGCAGCGCAGAAAGGTGAACGCCAGACCGGAGTCAAGCACCGCTTGTTCCACCTTCCGGTGATGCAGAGCACTGGGAGAACGCAGATCTCGTGGGAATTCCTGTGCGGCGGCCAGCGACGAAAGAACGACGACCCGTTGAACGCCACGGTTCTTGGCCGCCGTGAGGAAGGCGTCGACGCTTCCTGCGGCAGGAAAAAGAAACAACGCCTCGACGCCTGCGAATAGCGACGCTTCGAACTCGCGTGAGTTTAGGTCGCCAAGAAAACTGTGCAACGCGTTCAGACCCGATCGCCGCAAGGGCGTGCGGGTGAGGGTGTGAACCTGGTGCCCCTGAGCGGCCAACTGAGCGGCGACGTGACCACCGATCACACCGTTGGCTCCTGTAATCAAATACGACATCGTGACTCCTTCTGGAAGGCGGGGACCCGCCTTCGATGATGCGATACGCCCAAAATACCCGGGTTCCCCTCCTGGGTATTGAACGATAACGCCAACCTTAGGAGCCGGTTTGGATCTGCACAGGAGTCAGCCCTAAGAACCGCTTGAGCGATCGGCAGAGGTGGGCTTGGTCGGAGTAGCCGGCGGTTACAGCCACCTGACTGGCTGACAGGCCGGAGTGAAGCAAGGACGCGGCACGATGCGCTCTTTCAATGAGAAAGAAGTCTCGCGGGCTCATTCCCGTCGTCTGAAGAAAATGCCTCTGAACGGATCGGACCGAGGCTGCCATGGGGTGTCCGGACACGTAGGAGGCCACAAGTTCGTCGGACCGAAGGAGTTCTTCCCGCTCAAGCCGACGGACCAGATCCTCCGCATTGTCAAAGGTTGGAATTTCCACCGCGTCGGAAACAAGGTTGAACCAGTCGCCCCGTCTTTCAAGCAGCTCGGCACGATCAACCAAGTTCCGGGCCGGAAGAAACGACAGAAAGGTGCTGGGGTTGAAGGAGATGGTGAGGATTTCATCACCCTCGGAGAATGGCAAATTTACAGCCTGCGTAGTCTGCCCTGTCAGGAGAACGACAGTTTCTCCGTCCTTCTTGTAGACCACCAGATCCCAGAACCCGTCGGGGCAGGCCAGGATCTTGGCTTCGTCGCCAATGGTCCACATCGAGACAGAATGGACCAACGGTGAGTCCGAGGCGCGTGTGACCAAACGCGATTCCATCGCCAGAACATAGTCAGCATGCCAGCCCGGGTCAAGAATGTCGCGGCTACCGCGAAAGAAACTGCTTTTGGGAGGTCGCAAAGGCCAGGTTTGCGGCTTCCGTCAGTCCCATTTGGGCGAGCTCCTCAGAGAAGAGCTCGATTCCCCAAGGCCGGTCAAAGCCTGTCAGCTCGACCGCCTCAATGAAACCGCGAATATCCAGGTCGCCTTGGCCACAGAAACACCGGTCCTCGGAGAGCTTGGAAGGAACACCCACCTTCGTTTTGGCATCGTTAAGTTCGACGCAAAAGAGGAACTCTCTTGGAATTGTCGAGACTTGTTTGAAGGGTACCCCCAAATCTGTCATGTGCCAGATGTCGATCGCTAGACCTCCGTTGGGCGCCGAGGCACCTCGAACCAGAGCCAAAGCGCTGTCGAAATCATGAATTACTGCAGCTCCCATGGGCTCAAACGCGATGCGCACGCCACGCCGCTGGGCCTGGGCGCAGAGCACGCCAAAGGCGTCGGTGAGCCTCGGCATCGGGCACGCCGAGCGGCTGAAGTCTCCCACCTTGATCAAGCTGGACCCCAGCTCTGCGGCGGCTTCGAACAAGAATTCCTTTGCGGAGTCGGCCGCCCGCCGCTTCTCGCCTTCTTCAAACCAATCGACAAGAAATTCAAGTTCCAAGTGGGTGATCCCTTGGTCGTCAAGTATCCTTTTACACTCCTGCAGGGAGGAGGTTTGGAGAATGTGCTTCAAATCGGCATCGAGTAGCCCCAGGCCGCAGAAGCCCGCCTTGCGAGCCGCAACCACCCTTTCGGTGAAACCAAACCGGCTATGGGCCTCCCCACGGCCAGGAAAGCGGCCGGCTAGCGTCCAATACGAGGCGACAAGAGGGGGCGGGCTTTGGAATTTCACAATCAACCTCCGTTTACTCCACTGGCAGATCGTAGGGCTGCGGAGGCGAGGGAAGCGACACGCGCGTCCAGTGAACGGGAGTGTCGGTACCGTCGGGCCTCAGTTCGAGATTCATCCACGAGGGGAGGACCAGGTCGTTCTGACGGAAGATCTCGACCCCGGACCAGGGTGTTTTTTCGGCCGCGAGGGGGAGTTTGAAGTCCTCGGGTTCGTAGGAACGGCCCTCCCAAAAGGGTTTCACCGAGACCCGCCACGACTTCACGTCGGACAGCGAGGCGTCGGGCTCCCACTTCCAGGTGGCCAAGGGTTTTCCAAACGGCGTGTCCCAGGTGAGCGAAAAGACCCCGGCGCCGACCACGCGTTCCTTGAGAGCCTGCCTGCGAGCCGAAAACTCCCCCGAGGCCTCAATCCAAATCGAAGAAAAGGGCTGCGCCTTGAGGATAGACTGGGCCAACTCCACCCCGTACTGGGCCAGGGCTTGGGCTTCGGGAACCGAACCCAGATCTTCCAGCCTCTGGATCTCGGCGCGAAGAAGAGTGGTAAGCTGTTCTGGTGGAGGCGCATTCACGGAAACCGAGGCACCTGGCGAGTCCCAGGCCCAGCACCAAACCTTGCGGGCCAAAGCCGACCACAGGTAGATTCGGCCATCCCCTGAGCGCACCTTGAGATCGGTCGGAAGGGTCTTGTTGTCGAAGTCCTTGTTTCGAATCCAAAAGGGTGTGCCGTCGGAGCTGAAGGCCCCAATCCAGCCAGGGCCTCCGGCAAAGTACCCCGTAGAATCGGGAAAAGGAGCCAGGGTCGTCAACCGCCCAGGAGCCTGGGGAAGGGCCAAAGGCTTCCAAAAGCCGTCAACCTGGCGCCAAGGCCTGGCCTGCAGTCCGTCGGAAGCCCACGAAGTGCCGTCGGAAGCTGTGGCCAGGTCAGACGGGAAAAAGGGGAGCGGTTGGGTTTCACGGATGGGTTTGTCCCATTGGGTGGCCTGGGAGACTCTCCTTCCCTGAACGAACGAAAATCCCTGATCGTTGACCGAAAAAAAACTCAGGTCGGCCAGGTCGAACTTCTGCCGGGAGATCACTGCGGTCTCGGGGAAGAGGATGGCCAGATCACCAGGACTTGCGGTAACGAAAACAACTGCGCCGTCCGCTTGCCCGGCCCAGGGCGTCCCCGCGGGTTGCTCCGAAGCCAACAAATCAAAACTTGAGGAAATCAACTGCAGTTCGGGTCCCAGGATCAGCCAGCCTCCGGCCAGCGAAACCACGGTTCTTCCCGACACGGGAACTACGGCGAGAGGCACCGCGGCCTCTCCCTTGCGGAGGGTCCACCACGACTGGTCGTCGACGTTGAGGACCCGTTCGCGAACCGGTGCCGCTGTCGGAAATCCCGGATCGGCCTCGGGATCGGACGCCGACAACGAGGGTGCCCACGCCAACACGAACAAAAGGACGAGAACAGGAGTTGGTCTCATCGTGACGCCGCTTTGGTCTCTTGTAGAAGCTCGCCCAGAACCTCGCAGGCAACTTTGTGCTCGTTCCAGGGTTGGGACCCTGCAGCGGTTACCAAGGTCTTTTCATGGCCCTTTCCAAGGAGCAGCACAGTATCTCCCGGTTTGGCCAGCGCAAACGCGTGACGGAGGGCTTGGCGCCGCGGGGTGATTTTCCAGTACCCCTCCCCCTCTTTCTTGGTCGAAAGGCCTTTTTCTATGTCGGCAAGGATCTGTTCGGAGGCCTCTAGCCGCGGGTCTTCATCGGTCAACACGACAAAATCGGCCCAGCGGTCGGCCAGCGCTCCCTGCAGGGGGCGCTTCTCACGGTCGCGTTCACCGCCCGAACCGAACACCACGATGACGCGGCCCGGCGTAACGGCCTTGATGGCTGGCAAGAGGGCCTCGAAGGCCCCGGGTGTGTGAGCGTAGTCGACCACCACAGCAAAAGCTTGGCCCGCCCGAACGGGGGCCATACGGCCTTCGATGGGTTTCAAGCGACCGACAAGAGGAACCAAATCGAGAGGACTCGTCGGGCGTCCCGAAAGGGTCAGCGCAGAAGAGGCCGCCAGAAGAGCAGCCAGAAGGTTCTCGGCGTTGAACCGCCCCGGCAACCCGAGCCGACACCGCTGACTGCGACCCGAAGCCTGTTCGGCAATATCGAGGACCAGGCCATCGGGTTCTTCGATCAGTGAGCGTATGCTCAAGTCGGCCTTGTGCTTCAGCGAATAGGTCTTCACGGGCGCCGTCTGTGCGGCATCGATGAACAACTGGTGGTGAGGGTCGTCAAGATTGACCACGCCGAAGGCCCCAGACTGTCCGCGAGCGAGGGCGGCGAAGAGCCTGGCCTTGTCTTGCCGATACCGTTCGACGGTTCCATGAAACTCAAGGTGTTCGAGGGTCACGTTGGTGAACACGGCCCCCGCGTAGCAGACGTCGCCCAAGCGGTTGGTCAGCGGCGACAACCCGTGGCTTGTCGACTCGATGACCGCGAAACGGCAACCCGCGTCGACCATCTGCCTCAGCATCCTGTGAATTTGGGGTGCCTCGGGGGTGGATTGCCGCCCTAGGTTGGGCTGAATCTCTCCTCCCGCCGACCAGTCGACTGTCGAAAAGAAACCGGCCTTCTCGCCCGAGAGGGTCAGAAGCTGGTGGATGAAACTGACGGTTGAACTCTTGCCGTCGGTCCCCGTGACCCCGATGACCAACAGTTCGCGCGAAGGATTACCGAAGAAGGCCGCGCTGAAGGAACTAAGCGAGAACCGCGGATCGGCCACGACGGCGTAGACCGTGTCGAGGTGGAGCACGGAGGGGAGTTCCCTAACTACGACGGCCCGACAACCAAGGGCCGCCACCTCAGGAAGAAACCCGTGTCCGTCGGTGTGGGTCCCAGACAGGGCAAAAAAGACGGTGTCGGGTCCGGCCTGGCGGCTGTCAAACGCCAAATCGACGACAACCCGATCACGCCAGGGGGAGTCGGGTGTCACAAGACGGTCTGGGGGACAAAGTTCGAACAGGCGGCCGAGAGTCATCACTCGGCCATTCTACAGGCCGTCAGCCGACTTCCTCAAGCGTATTTTCCATTTCCCGAAGAAACTCGAAAACGGCGACCGCGTCTTCGTCGAAGCTGAACAGAGCCGCCCTGGCCGTGACGTGACGCCCTTGGTCCAACTCCTCGCGAATCTCTTTCAATTGTTTTGTGAAGTCTTCGATGCTGATGCGGGTGAATTTGTCGTTCCAATCCTTCCATTGCGATGCAGGGATCTTTCCTTCCAGCCGTCCCAGCCAATCCTGCGCATCGACATAAGTCGTCGCCAAGTGGTTGAGGTTTTTCTGACACCGCTGGTAGAACATTTCAAGTTCCTCGGATTCCTCGTCGTCGGGATCGCCCATTTCGGGAACTCGCCGTCGGAAGAAGTAGATCATCACCACCACGCCAACGACGATCAAAATCAGAATCCAGCCAAATCCGGCCCCTTCCGGTGCGGGCCCGTAGCCGCCGATCGGGACCCAGAAGAAGACAGGAGGAGACCAGCCGTAGGAATGGTAGACGGTCACCGGCGCGCCCGAGGCCGAACCCAGCCCCGGACTCGTGGCTCTTGGCGTCACGTTCATCTGCTGCAGGCTCTTGAACCCCGACGATCCAAAAGTACGTCCACCGAACGAGTTCTTGGCCCACGCCCCGGGCACGCCGGCGACAAGGGTCAAAACCAAAAGAAGCGGGAGGAGCTTTTTCATTTCACCAATCTACTCATTTCTGGCGCAAATGCCGAGTGGCGCGCCCCGCCCGAGCCGCGAGATCCCAGGGCGTCAGAGCGGCGTCCCACTCTGCCGCCCTGGGCCAATACCTGAACTGCGAGCGGACCGCTGTGCCTTTGCTAGTCCTCCAAGGAATCCAGACCCGGCTGATCCTCGCCGACGCGTTTTAGCGATCTCTCGATCTTGCGTGTCTTGACCCCGGCGTCGTCGAGGGTGCTGCTGGCTTCTTGAAGTTTCTTCTTCGTTTTGTCGAGCAATTCGCCGAACAGGCCGAACTCGTGCTTGAGCGACGCCAGCAGTTGCCACACCTCTCCCGAACGTTTTTGAATTCCCAGGGTGCGGAAACCCATCTGCAGACTTGATAGGAAGGCGGCCAGCGTTGTAGGTCCGGTAACCGTGACTCGGAACTCCCGCTGCAAGCGCTCGAACAGCCCGGGAATGCGGAGAACCTCGGCGAACAGGCCTTCGAAGGGCAAGAACAGGAGGGCGAAATCTGTTGTGAACGGCGGTTCGATGTACTTCTCGCTGATGTCTTTCGCAAAAGCCCGGATCCGCGATTCCAGCGAGGTCCTGGCGTTCTTTTGACCCTCGGAGTCGCCACTGTCGAAGGCGGCCTGAAGGCGTTCGTAGTCTTCCCGCGGAAACTTGGCGTCGATGGGCAGCCAAAGCGGCTGATTCCCTTGACCCGGCAATTTCACAGCAAACTCGACGAACTCGCTCCTGCCCGGCCTCACGGTCACGTTGGCGGCGTACTGACCAGAGGTCAGCAGATCTTCGAGCAACGCGCCCAGCTGAAGCTCCCCGAAAATCCCACGGTTCTTAACGTTCGAGAGCACCTTCTTCAGATCGCCGACGCCGACGGCCAGGGTGCGCATCTCCCCTAGCCCCTGCTGCACTTGTTCGAGCTGCCTCGCTACTTGGGCAAAACTTTCCCCAAGACGGGCCTCGAGGGATTTCTGCAAACGCTCATCGACGGTTTGGCGCATGCGGTCGAGCTGACGTTCGTTGAGGTCTGCCATGCGATTCAAGTCGCCTTTCATCGAGGCTTCGAGCGATCCGAGGCGGTAGACCAGAAACGCGCAACTGGCCAACACCGCGGTCAGTAGCGCAAGAACCAAAATCAACAGCAGTTCCGTCATGTTCAGAGAGTAACACAATCGAACACAACTCAACATTCCGGGTACGAAATGCACGATTCGGCCCGTAAAAGGAACAAAATCTCGGGGGCGGTGTGTTCCATTTCACAATAGTTTTCCGTATCTTCAGTGGGAGAAATGCAAGTCGCCGCGTAGGCGGGACTGACCTTGAAAAAATCGCTTCGGGTTTTGATCGACGGATAGATCCCGGTGCGGATGGCAGGAACGATGGAAAGAAGATTCCAAATCGTATGGATATTGTCTCTGGTTCTGGGGGGAGGAATGGTCTCGGCAGACCCACTCAGCCTAACCGTAGACCAGGCGGTTGACCTGGCCGTCAAGAACAACCTCGTGCTGAAGGGGGAAGACCTCCAGCTGCAGGCTAAACAGCGTAGCAAAGACTACGCCTGGAACGCGTTCATTCCCAAGACGAGCGCCTCAACGGCCCTCGCCCATTTGAACCAGCCGTCATCGTTATATTCCACCTTCGCTCAAATCTTCCCGCAGTACAATTTCTCTTCTCCGGCTTGGACGCTGGCCGCTTCGTTCAGCTCGCAGCTCAATATTTCACTGGCGCTCTTCGACGGCATCCGACACACCGTGTTCGACTACGAAGCCGGGGTGATCGAAGCCTCCGCGGCGAAGCAGAAGCTTGTCCGCGATACGAAGAAGGCCTTCTACAACCTCCTCTTGCTCAAGGCCGACATCGACACCTTCTCCGACCACGTCGAGACGGCCGGAAAGCACTACGAGAAAGAGAAGAAGAACTTCGAGTCGGGCGTCGGCTCTGAATTCTCGATGCTGAACGCCCAGGTCGAGTGGGAGAACCTGAAACCTGGCCTCGACGAGATGAAGATCGCCGAAGCCGTGGCTGAGCTCACCTTCAAGCAGACGCTGGGAATCGACCAGAACCAAGAACTTCACATTTTGGGGTCTTTCGACGTGCCTTCTGCGCCCCTGGACCGCGACCATCTCATCACCCAGGCTATCAACAACAACCCCTCGCTGGCGTCGATTAGGCAAGCGATCCGAATTCAGAAGAACCTCCGGCAAGGCCAGTTTGACCTGAGCTACCTGCCAGTCCTCGGATTGAGCTATACGGCCGACCCCGCGTTCCAAAAAGATCCTTTCTCGAATCCCCTTTTTGCGAACATCAATCGTGACTGGGTACAGAGCAACGGTATGTTCTCGGTGTACCTTAGCCTGCCCCTGGACGGGTACCTGCCATTTTCGAGCACCGCCATTACCTTGGCTAACATGGACACCGGCGTCGCGCAGATGGAGAACAACCTGCTGATTGCCATCCAGGGCGAGCAGGTCCAGGTGACAAGTCTCTTCATGCAGATCGAAAAGAGCCGCCGCTCCATCGACAGGTTGGAACTCAACGTCAATCTCGCGTCCCGGGCCTACCAGATGGCCGAGCGGGGCTTCGAGTCAGGAGCCTACGAGCTTCTGCAGGTTGAAGATGCCGACAGCAAGCTCCGAGAGGCAAGGCTCAACGTTCTGTCCGAACGATACGCCTACCTATCCGGGTTGTTCGACCTGGAGTATGAAACAAATCAAACCCTTACGGTGAAATCCAATGAATAAAGCCTGCTTCAAACCTATTGCAGAGGCTTCTGCCTTCGCCAGAACCTCCCTCAAATGCTCGCAGACGGGCTTCCGCCCTTATCGCTTTGGAGTTTTGCAAAGCAAAACTCCAGGGCTTCGCCGTCAAGGCGAAGGCCTTGCTGCTTCAAAACAGCTCACTCGTTTAGGGATGGTTTTTCTGTGCGCCATCCTGCTCGTCGTGACCGCCTGCCAGAAGCCGGCGCCCGTCGTTGCCGAAAAGAAAGATCAGGTGATCCGAGTAGCGACGATGACTACAAAGCTTTCAAACTTCTCCGAAGTTGGCGTCTACTACGGCAAGCTGGCGGGAACCGAGAACGCCACCCTCATTTCGGTGCTCGGCGGCCGGGTGGATTCGATTGCGGTTTCCGAGGGCGCCTCGGTTGAGGCCGGTCAATCGCTGGGCAAGGTCAACGCGGCGAAGGCCCAGTCCAACCGTGACCTGGCGGCCCTCAACGAGAAGATCACCAAGGAAAACCTTGACCGGCAGAAGCAGTTCTTCAAGGACGGAAACGCGTCGCAGATCAGTGTCGATCAGAGTGAACTGGCCTGGCTGGGCGCCAAGAATTCCTCCATCGACGCCCAAAAAGCTCTCGATGGTGCTTTGTGCACCGCACCGATCACCGGCGTCGTCACCCGACGCTACGTCGAACTCTACCAGGAGCTCGCCCCCGGTTCTCCGACGTTCTCGATCTCGAGCATCGATACCATGAAGGTCACCATCGGCATCCCCGAGCCCGAAATCGCCGGGGTCGAGGTCGGGAACAGCGCGGAGATCGCCGTCGATACGGCGCCCGGTGCTGTCTGGAAAGGAAAGCTGTCGAGGTTGAGCCGGGAGCTTTCAAGGGACACGCTGACATTCAGCGCCGAAGTCACCTTCGAAAACCCCAACCGACGGCTTCTCCCCGGAACTTCGGCCACAGTGATCCTGCACAGGCGCGACCTTGTTGACCAGATTTTGGTCCCCACGGAGGCTGTCTTGACGAGTAGCCAGGAATCCTTCGTTATGGTGGAGAGGGACGGCGTCGCGCACAAGGTCAGCGTCATCACCGGCCCCACCTCCAAAACCCGCACCGTGATCGCCAAGGGACTGAAAGCCAACGAGAACATCATCGTCGCTGGGAACAACCTGGCCGCCGACGGATCTCCTGTCACTGTCACAGGACGGAACCCAGAATGATCAAACTGCTGATTGAACGCAACCGCGCAGTGTTCCTCGGAGCCCTGCTGGTTCTCGTCGTTGGCGCCATGTCGTACATGCGGCTCCCTCGGGAATCTTCCCCCGAGCTGAAGCAGCCGTACATCTTTGTCACAACGGTCTTCGCCGGCGTCGCTCCCCAAGACATCGAGAACCTGGTCACCACGCGGCTCGAAGAAAAAATCGACGGTCTAGAAGGGATCGCGAAGATCACCTCGGAAAGTCGGCAGAGCGTGTCGTCGATCGTGATCCAGTTCACCTCCGACGTCACCGTCGAGACGGCGCTTCGCCGGGTGAAGGAGCGGGTCGACGCGGCCAAGCCCGACCTTCCCAAAGACGCCGATGCGCCCGACGTCCGCGAACTGTCCTCGTCGGACTGGCCGATCTTCATCGTGACGCTGTCGAACCCCGACGGCATCGAGAAGATCGACAGGAACGCAAAAGATCTGCAAGAGAAACTCAAGCGTCTGAACGGCGTCCTCGACGTGAGCATCGCGGGCAACCTCAAACGCGAGGTGGCCATTCAGCTCGATCCCATGAAACTTCAGCACTACGGGCTGTCGATCAACGACATCACCGAGGCGGTGCAAGGCGAGAACGCGTCCATCCCCGGCGGTCTTCTGCGAAACACCATCACGAATTACTCGATCGAGGTGACCGGCGAGATCAAGGACCCCACGCAGTTCCAGGATATTATGGTGAGGTCTGGTCCGTTGAAGATCCGCTTGGGAGACCTAGGGACCGTCGCATTTCAGGCTGCCGAACCCGACACCTACTCCCGGATCAACGGCCAGCCGGCGATCTCGCTGCAGTTGAAGAAACGCACCGGACAGAACATCATCGAGGTGGTGAAGCGGGCCAAAGCCGAGATCGAAGATTTCAGGCCTCAGTTCCCGGCTGGAACTCAGATCACCTACTCGTACGACGAATCCAAATTCGTCAACGACATGCTCCTTGACCTCGAGAACGAGATGTTCACCGGGTTCATCCTCGTCATGGGTGTGACCATGCTCCTGTTGGGTTTCCGGAACTCGATGTTCGTTTCCCTAGCCATCCCCTTCTCGATGCTGATCGCCTTCATGGTGCTCGACATCATGCACATCACGCTGAACATGGTCGTGCTCTACAGCCTCATCCTCACTCTGGGCATGCTTGTCGACGACGGCATCGTCATGGTGGAGAACATCTACCGTCATGCCCTTTCGGGAAAGCCGCGGACCCAGGCGGCCATCGATGCAGCGGGAGAAATCGCCGCGCCGGTGTTCTCATCCACCCTGACCACAGTTCTCGCTTTCTTCCCCATCATCTTCATGCCAGGGTTCATGGGCGACTTCATGAAGTACCTGCCGATCACGGTCATTGTGGTGCTCACGGCGTCGCTAATCGTGGCGTTCACCATCAATCCGGTGTTCACGGCAAAATTTCTCCAAATTTCCGAGAAATCTGCCAAGCACGTTCTCGAAGGAAAGGGAGGGTTCCAGAAGTTCCAGAAATGGTACGAAGGGATGCTGCGGCGGTTCGTGGCTCGGCCAGGCTGGACAACCATCGGCGCCTTTGCCGTGGTTATCATGGGCTTCGTCATGTACGGCCTCATCGGCAAGGAGCCCATCTTCTTCCCGAAAACTGACCCGGCGACCGCGATTATCCAGCTCGAAGCCAGGCAAGGGACTCCGCTGGAAGAAACCAACCTACTCGCCAAGAAGGTGGAGGCCGTGGTGCCCACCGTTCCTTCGTCCCTCGACCACTATATGGCGACAGTCGGCACGAATGGGAGCGAGGAATACCAGAAGGCCGAGATCCGGGTGGAGTACAAGCCCTACCTTGAGCGCAAGATCTCGGGAACCCAGGCCACGGAGAACCTCAAAGAGGCATTGAAGGATTTCACAGGAGCCAACCTGAAATTCCAGGAAGTGGACAACGGCCCTCCGTCGGGACACCCTGTGTCGTACAGGGTCGTCGGCAAGGACTACCTCGTGATGGGAGACATTTCCCAAAAGATCCTCGACATCGTCAACGGGTACAAGGAGCTGACCCTGGTCAACACCGACTACGAGGCCGCCAAGCCCGAGGTCGCCGTGGAGATCGACCGCCAGAAGGCGGCCTACTACGGACTTTCCACCGCACAGATCGCGTCCACCGTCCGTGGAGCCATGAGCGGCTCCGCCGTGGGCAAATACAAAGAAGGCAACCAGGAGTACGACATCGTTGTCCGGTACCAGAACGGGTTCCGCGACAGCCTGGACCAGATGAGAAACCTGCAGATCGTCGGCAAGAACAACGAGCGGATCCCCTTGCAGGCGGTTGCCAATGTAAGTGTTCAGTCGTCGGTAGGAGTGATCAAGAGGAAGAACCTTCAGCGCTCCGTAGAAGTTTGGGCCGACTTCAAGGAGAACGTGCAGAACAAGGCGGTCGTTAGCGCCGAGATCGCGTCGAGGGTTGCGGCCATCCCCCTGCAGGCCGGGTACCAGGTCACCACTGGCGAAGGAGCCCAGACGCAGCAGGAGTCGACCGACTTTTTGGTGAAGGCGTTCTTCATCGCCCTGTTCCTTATCCTCATCCTGCTGATCATCCACTTCAACTCGTTCCAGGACTCGGGGATCATCCTGGCCTCGGTCTTCATGTCGCTGGGAGGTGTCTTCTGGGGGTACGCTCTTTCTGGACAAGTGTTCGTGATCATGATGTCGGGCATCGGCTGCATCTCGCTGGCCGGAGTGGCCGTCAAGAACTGCATCGTGCTCGTCGACTACGTTAACGTTCTGCTCCGAGGCGGTATGCCCTGGAGCGAAGCCATCATCACAGCCGGCAAGGTCAGGCTGCGTCCGGTGCTACTCACCGCCGTGACAGCCGTGCTCGGTATGGTGCCCATGGCGATCGGAGTCAGCTTCGACTTCCACAACATGACGATCCAGATTGGGTCCGAACAGTCCGAATTCTGGAAATCGTTCGCGTGGGCCATGATCTACGGTCTTTCGTTCGCCACCCTGATGACCCTGATTTTGGTTCCGACCATGCTGACCCTGAAGTTCCGGGCCAAGGACAAACGCCAGATCAAGCGCAACCAAAGGAACGACCGAAAGAAGGCCCGGCTGGAGGCTAAGCTCCTCAAGCCCGCACCCGCCGAAACTGAACCCACGATCGGGGAGGCCTCGGTCGGTGCTTTGAAACCATCGGTCTAGACAGGCTAACCCTCGAGCGGGCTGTGCTTCTGGCGGAATTCGCCGGGAGTTAGCCCAGTTTGGCGGTGGAAAAGTGTGAAGAAGTACGGGACGTTTTCGATACCGCAAGCCTGGGCAACCTCGGCGGCGGGCCAACGGGTGGCCGCCAAAAGCTCCCTGGCACGTGCCATGCGCACCTGAGTCAGGTACTCCCTTGGCGTGACGCCCAAGGCACGGGTGAACTGACTGTGAAGGTAGGTAGGGCTCAGGCCGGCTTCCCTGGCCATGTCGTCGAGGACCAGCCGCCGATGAAAGTTGCGCCTTAGAAAAAGCGCCAGGCTTCTCAGGCGGACCGAGGCCCCGGCTGGCAGAGACCTCACGGGTGCATGAGATTCTTCGGCCAGCCGCGCAAGAAGCTCAAAAGCCAAGGCCCTCAGGTGCAGGGGAGTTCCGGGGCCGGGGTTCACAAAGTGGCGAACCAATCCCTCAAAGATCCTGCGAAACTCCTCGGGTTCAGAGGGCGTCAAAACCGCGGGAATGTTCTCAAGAAGGGCCACATAGAAGTCGGGCTGAGGAGTCTTGGCGCGGTTCATCAGGTAGGGTTCGCGGCCAGGGCGCCTCACACCCTCAAGATCGAGAATCACGGTGAAACAGGAGTAGGGAAGAATTCCTCTGGTCAGAGTTCCCGGGCGGCGCCAGACAACGTCGCCCGCGACCATGGGGTAGGACGTCCCCCCGATGATTTGGCTGCCGCCCCCTTCGGTCAGAAACTCGACCTCAAAATCGGCGACTTGGCGGTTCTCCAGCCGACCACTGAATGAAGAACCCTGGAAGCCGTACGCAGAAAGCACGAGGGGGAACAGCCGGTCTTCAGACAGGGGAACCATAAGAAAGTGAAATAAACCCCAATCCTGTGAATAGTCAACTCCCACGCCAGGGCTCCATACTTGTCCTTATGAACCACTTTCCTAAAGATTTCGTCTGGGGCGTCGCGACCGCCGCCGCTCAAATTGAAGGTGCCTGGCGCGAAGGCGGCAAGGGACTATCGATTTGGGACACGTTTAGTCGTCGTCCCGGAGCCGTTGCCGGTGGGGACACCCTCGACACTGCCTGCAACCACTATCATCGCTGGCCGGAAGATCTTGAAATCATCAAGCAGTTGGGGGTGAAGCACTACCGGCTTTCCTTGGCCTGGCCCCGCATTCAGCCCGACGGCTTGGGGGCCGCGAATCCTGAGGGAATCGCCTTCTATCGGAAGTTGCTGGCGGCCTTGAAGGTGGCAGGAATCACGCCTCAGGTGACGCTCTACCATTGGGACCTTCCCCAAGCCCTCGAGGACCGCGGTGGTTGGCTCCACCGCGACACCATCGACGCCTATGTTCGGTATGCGGAAATTTGCTACGAAGCGTTTGGCGATCTTGTCGACAATTGGACGACCTTCAACGAGCCCTGGGTCTTCACATTCTTGGGCTACGCGTTTGGCGTTCACGCGCCCGGGCTCAAACGCGAGGAATGGGGATTTCAGGCCGCGCACCACGTGTTGATCGCCCATGGGCGGGCCGTAAGCGCTCTGAGAAAGCGGCTGCCAAACGCCAAGGTCAGCATCGTGCTCAACCATTCGGCAGCGCGCCGCAAAAGCGACAGCGAAGCCGACCGTCGGGCTGAGGTTCTCTACGATCTCCACGGGCTCTACCTTTTCCTTGACCCGATTCTTCGGGGTACCTACGACCCTGCGCTTGAAAAGGAAATGCGCCGCCGCGGAGTCTTCCCCAAGGTCGAAGCAGGTGATTTTGAACTCATCCGGGGAGACCTCGACGCTTTGGGTCTGAATTACTACATGGACCACGTGGTTTGGTCAGGACCCGACGGGCTGAGTGTTCAGGTCGCGGTTGGACCGAACCCTGAAAAAACCGCCATGGGCTGGAGCAGCTACCCCGAAGGCCTGTTTGAAATTCTGGAAAAGACGTCGATGCGTTATCCGGGACTCGACCTGTACATCACCGAAAATGGTTCAGCGTGGGACGACACCTTGGTCGAGGGCCGCGTGGACGACCTCAAGCGGACGGCCTACCTAGAGGACCATCTCCGCCAAGTCGGCCTCGCCATCGCCGCGGGGATTCCGCTCAAAGGCTACTACGCGTGGTCACTGATGGACAACTTTGAGTGGGCCGAGGGCTACGCCAAACGGTTCGGTCTTGTCTACGTCGATTTCGCCACGCAAAAGAGGACGATCAAGGCCTCCGGTCACCGCTACGCCCAGATCATTGCCCAGAACGGACTTTGACTGAGGCGAATCTTTGAGCCACCTCGGCACGCAGAGAAGCCGCCGAGGCTGGCTGGGGACGCCAAACGGTCTTCTCCAGACCAGATAGAAAGCTCTCTTCAAGCCCCGGAGAAACCACGATTAGCGAGGCTCGTCGCGCTCCGGCCGCCACTGCCATAAGGTCGTCGCCTGGAAGTCGGAACAGGTTGAGGCCTGCCCCCGCGTCGAGGACTCCGCCAACCAGGGCGTCGAGGTCAACTTCACCAGCACCAGCCGGCCAAACGACGGTCACTTCGTCGAGGGCGGCTCCCTTTCCCCACAGAGCGAATTCTTCGGCCCGTCTCAGGGCCGCCTCGGGGGTACGTCCCCAAAGGCACCCATGAGCCGGCGCGACGACAAGGCAACCGGCCGGAAGGGCTTGCGGAACCAGGGGACGACCGCAAAACCAACGCAAGGCCTCATCGTCAAACCACCGGGCTTCGTGCTCGTTCAAATCTTCGGCCCACAGTTCTTCCTCGATCCAGCCAAGTCCCGCCAGGGCATCGCCGGTGAAGGCCACCAAGTCTGCGGGCATGAACCAGAACCCTTGGCGTTCCTCAATAAGGACGCCGTTTCCCAAGTCACGCTGGGCTCCGGGTACGGGCAATCCCCAGTCCTCAAGGTTCGGATGAAACGCGCGCAACCGGTCCACCAAGTCGGCGGCGGGTGTCTTGGTGAACGCGACGGCGGCAATGTCAGTCCATTTCAGGCCCAAGGTCGACAGATCGGCCTCCACCTCCTCAGGTCCGTACCCACCGGCGTCCCAAGGGTCGACAACCACCGCGCGGGTGCCCCGAATCAGATAAGCGTGGAGGGCAACCCCGTGGGGAACGGCCCACTGTCCCTCAAACTGTGACACGTCCTCGGCGTCGAGGTTGACGGTCAAGCGTCGGACGTGAGGGGTCACTGAGGGGATTTCTTCCATGCGTTCATCCTACCGAATTCAGCGGCCTAGAACTATACTCAGGAACGGAGCGGTCCCCGAGATGAGATTGTACGACACCCATTGCCACCTTCAGGCCTCGGTCCTGGCCGCTCGGGGCGAAGAGATCTTCACGCGAGCCTCGGCGTCAGGCGTCGAGGGTATGGTTGTGTGTTCTACCGAACCCGGCGACTGGGCAGAGGTCGAGGCTTTGGCAGACGCCCGTCGCCAGGTTCTTCCCGCGTTCGGCGTGCATCCGTGGTACCTCCCCGAAGGTGGTCCCGAACACTGGATGGGTTCCCTTGAAGCGTTGCTGCGAGCCCGGCCAGTGGCCTGGGTCGGTGAGATCGGTTTGGACAGAACGGCCGGGCCTCCCTTGGAACGGCAGGAGGCCGCCTTTGCGCCCCAACTTGCGCTGGCGGGCCGCCTAGGCCGGCCGGCCAGCCTTCATTGCCGCCGCACCTGGGACCGTTTGGGGTGGCACCTGGCCCGAAGAGCCCACAAAGAAGTTCCTGTTGTTCTTCATTCGTTTGGAGGGAGTGTCGACGTGGCACGGCAATTTCTGGACCACCATGCGTATTTCTCATTTTCCGGGGCGCTGACCCGGACGAGAAACCAACGCCTTCCGGAGGTGATCCGTTTTCTCCCCAAGGACCGAGTCCTCATCGAAACCGACAGCCCCGACCTCCTGCCGCAAGACCTGTGGCGGGAAAATCCGGACAGACCCAACGAACCGGCCTTCCTTTCAGAAGTGCTGCTTCGTCTCGCCAGCCTGTGGGAGAGTTCGGTTGAAGAGACCGCCGCCCAGCTGGAACAAAACACCCTCCATTTGACCGGGCTTTACTTCCAACCGGCGGACGACTAAACTTGTTTTCATCTTGAACAAGCCCATCCTGCTGTGTGTCGACGACGAACGGATTCTTTTGGAAAGTCTGAGAATTGAGTTGCGTCGCGAGGTCGGCTCGGAATTCGACGTCGAGGCCGCCGAAAGCGCCGAGGCGGCTCTGGTTCTGATTCGGCAACTGCTGCAAGACGGGCTCGAGCTTGTCATGGTCATTTCCGACGAGAAGATGCCCGGTATGAAAGGCCATGAACTGTTGGCCGAGATCCGGCGTATGTCTCCCGAAACCGCTTTGGTGCTGTTGACGGGTTACGCCGACCTCGAAGCCGTTAGGCAAGCTGTCAACACAGGTGGCCTGTACCGTTACATGAACAAGCCCTGGAGCATCGAGGAACTGGCATTCACCATCCGCCAAGCCCGGCGTTTCCAGACCCGGCAGAGAACCATCCACGACCAGCGTAACCGGATCAGTCGGCTCACAAAGTCGATGATCTTCGCCCTAGAGGCCGCCAACCAAAACTCCGACGAAGACACGGCCTACCATATCGAGCGAGTATCGGAGTTCAGCGCCCTGGTGGCCCAAGGTTTGGGCAAGGACGCCCACTGGGTCGAGAGGGTCCGCCTGTACTCGGGGCTCCACGACATCGGGAAGGTCGGAGTGTCTTGCCAGCTGTTGGGTATTGAACGTTATACCGAAAAAGAGCGGGAAATTCAGAAACTTCATGTGACCTACGGCGGACAGATTCTGAGCACCGAAGGCATCGATTCGATGGCGTCGAACATCGCCCGCTACCATCATGAGCGTTGGGATGGAAGAGGTTACCTGGCAGGGCTGATCGGTGAGCAGATACCTCTTGAGGCTCGAATCCTCGCCTTGGTCGATGTCTTCGATGCCCTTTCGAGCCCCAGAAGCTACAGGCAGAGCCTGCCGTTCGACCAGGCCGTCGATCAGGTTCTCGATATGGGAGGCACTTGGTTCGATCCCGCCGTTGTCGAAGCCTTCCGCAACTGCCGGGAAGACCTGAGGGCCGCCCGAGACACAGTCAACGCCAGGGATGACTTGCAAAAGCCGTTTGCGTTCGAAGCGTAATCCGCTTCGGGCATCGATCTCTTCGTCAGAAACACGGATTGAACCCCGCCAACGAGCGTAGCGAAGTTGCAACTCCCCAGTCCAGCATTGCCACCGACGAGCGAAGCGAAGTCCACGGCAAACAGGGCGACGGAGATCGGGTTTTTGGCGAAGCCGAAAGGGAGCGACACCCGCAGGCGTAATGGAATTACGCCGAGGACTGGAGCTTCCTTGAGGCGAAGCCAAAAGCCCGAGATCCTAGCCCTAGCCCTTCCCCTTGGGGAAGGATTTGAGCTATAACAAACCATCCCGCAATCACGGAGGGCCCTTTGGCGACCGAATCCGTTATGACTGAAGACCCGTTTGAGGGCGAGGACCGTCCGGGCCACCACTGCGGGGTCGCGGGACTTCTCACCAAGGATGACGCCAACATCCCTGAATTACTGTTTTATCCGCTCTACGCCCAGCAGCATCGGGGCCAAGAATCGGCGGGCATCACCTACAACGAACGGGGCATGACGACCAAAAAGGGACTGGGACTCGTGAGCCAGGTTCTCACGCCTTTCCTGACCGAAAACCACCCAGGAAAGATCGGCATCGGCCACTGCCGCTATTCAACCCACGGCGGCAACCTTGTTCAAAATGCCCAGCCTTTTCACATCGTCTGCAACAAAGGCGAACTGTCGCTAGCGCACAACGGCAACATCAGTAACATCGATGTGATCCGGCACACGCTGGCCGACGAAGGCGCCATTTTTTCGAGCACCAGCGACACAGAGGTCATCCTTCACCTGATCAGCCGCAGTCACAAGCACAAACTTCTGGAGGCACTGACCGACACGCTGATCCAGCTTCAGGGTGCCTTCTCGATGGTCCTCATGCACCAAGATACGCTTTACGCCATCCGCGATCCGAAAGGCTTTCGACCGCTGTACATCGGCTGCAACGAAAAAATGACCGTGGTCGTGAGTGAAACCTGCGGACTCGACATTCTTGGAATCAGCGACTACCGCGAGGTGGAGCCAGGAGAAATCATCGTTGTCCGTCAGGGCGGGGCCGGTCCAGCGGGGTGGGAGAGCCACAAGTTCGGACAGCCGGGCGGGACGAAGCTCAGCCACTGCATTTTCGAATTCATCTACTTCGCCCGGCCGGATAGCGAAATCTTCGGACGGTCGGTCTACAAGATGCGACAGGCGATCGGGCGGCAGCTGGCGGCCCACGACGACGTGGAAGCCGATATTGTGATGCCAGTACCCGACTCGGGGAACGCGGCTGCCTTGGGCTACGCGCAGGCCAAGGGAATCCCCTTCGAAATGGGTCTCACCCGCAACCATTTTGCCGGTCGGAGCTTCACGCTCCCCAACCAGGCGCAACGCGAGTTCGCGGTCAAAATGAAACTCAACCCCATCGCCAGCGTGGTGCGCGGAAAGCGGCTCGTTCTGGTCGACGACAGCCTGGTCAGGGGCACAACTAGCAAGCGTATCGTCAAACTCCTCAGGGAGGCCGGTGCCAAGGAGATCCATCTGAGGCTCTCGGCCCCCGAGATCAAGTACCCGTGCTTCTTCGGCATCGATATTCCCACCCGCGGCGAGTTGATCTCCAACCGACTCGATCCCATTGCCTTGGCCAAAGAACTGGGAGCCGACAGCGTGAAGTTCCTGAGCGAGGCTGCCCTGAGAGAATGTACCGAGGGCAAACCCGACGACTATTGTTACGCGTGTTTCAACGGTAAGTATCCCGAACCCCTGAGCGCAGGACAGGCAAAGCAGACGGAGTTGAAAGGAGCCCCAAATGACCGCTAAACAAACCTACGCCGGAGCCGGCGTCGATATCGAAAAAGGCGACCGCTTCGCCGAGTTCATCGGCCGCATCCCTTCGAAGGCCATCGGCAAGGGCATCGGTGGCTTCGCCGGCGGCCTGGAACTCGACTGGAAGGCCTACACGCGGCCCGTGCTTCTGTCTTGCACAGACGGCGTTGGAACCAAGCTCCTCGTCGCCCAGAAGTATCAGAAGTTCGACACAATAGGCATCGACTTGGTAGCCATGAACGTCAACGATCTGGCGGTCTGCGGCTGCATGCCCAGCGTCTTTCTCGACTACATCGCCACCGGCTACCTCAACGAAGCTCGCCTGCAGGCCATCATCCGGGGCATCGTCGAAGGCTGTGAACAGGCCGACTGTTTGTTAGCAGGAGGCGAAACCGCCGAAATGCCCGACCTGTATCACGGAGAGGACTTCGACCTGGCAGGGTTTACCGTCGGTCTTGTTGAAAGAGACAAAATGCTGCCAAGACCCGACCTGATGGCTGCCGGCGACGTGGTATTCGGCGTGGCTTCAAGCGGTGTCCATTCCAACGGCTACAGTCTTGCGCGAAAGGCGGTCAAGGCAGACGATCAGCAGGCCTGGGACGATCTGCTGGTCCCCACTAAAATCTACGTGCAAGACATGAAGGCCTTGCTGCCTCTGCCCGGTTTGACGGGAGCCGCCCACATTACTGGCGGAGGACTCTACGGAAATATCGAGCGCGTGCTGCCGCCCCACTTGC
Source organism: uncultured Spirochaetales bacterium (assembly GCA_964475005.1). Classification (GTDB taxonomy): domain Bacteria; phylum Spirochaetota; class Spirochaetia; order JABEVK01; family JABEVK01; genus JAIFLN01. The sequence goes on along the minus strand of CAYYUZ010000019.1, from coordinate 17,328 downwards.
AGCTCAAATTAGACTGGACGTGGACTCTCCCCCGAATCTTCGAAAAGATCGAGCGTGACGGCAACGTGGACCGCGAGGAAATGATCCGCGTGTTCAACATGGGGATAGGGCTGGCGCTTGTCGTGTCGCAAAACCAGGCCAACCGTTTCGAGGCCGATGCGGCGCGTGCGGGAGTGACAGTGTTCCGTGCGGGCTCGCTCGAAGCGGGAACCAAGCGGCTCGGCTGATGGCCAGGGTAGCCGTCCTGGCTTCGGGATCGGGATCAAATTTCGAAGCCCTCGCCAAGGCTTTGAACGGGGGTCCTCACTCGGTCGCGCTTCTGGTTTGCGACAAAACCGGGGCCGGTTGCCTGGACCGGGCGGCACGGCTGGGGGTAAAATCGCTGGTCGTGGCCTACGCCAAGGGCGGAACGCCGGAAGTCCGCCAAGAGGCCGAGCGAACCATGACCACGGTGTTGGAGTCCTCGGGCATCGACTTGGTGGTGCTTGCCGGGTTCATGCGGGTCCTGACTCCCTTGTTTGTGAACCGGTGGAAAGGCCGGCTGATCAACATTCATCCCGCTCTGCTTCCCCGCCACCCCGGCGCCCACGGAATCGCCGATAGTTTTGCCTCAAAAGACGCCGAGCTCGGCGTCACGGTCCATTGGGTCGACGAGGGCGTCGACACGGGCGCGGTCCTGGCCCAGAGGTCGTTTCCCAGGACACCCGGCTTGACTCTGGAGGAAGCCGAGTCGCACATTCATAGTTTGGAACACGAACTGTACCCCCAGGTCGTGCTCAGCGTCCTGGATGGGCTTGGTTGACCCTGCCCTCCCCCTTCGTTATCCTGCCTTCAACATGAAAGTCTTGATCCTGGGCAACGGTGCCCGAGAACACGCCCTGGCGTGGAAGTTTTCCACAAGCCGGCGGCTGTGCGGTTTGTACCTTGCCCCGGGGAATGTCGGAACGGCAGCTCTTGGAACCAACCTTCCCGAAGTCGACCCCTACGACGGAAAGGCTGTCGCGGCCGCCTGCCGGGCCAGTGACGTTGACTTGGTGTTCGTGGGATCGGAAGCCTACCTTGAAGCCGGAGTCGTCGACGCGCTGCAGGCCGCGGGAATCGCCGCGATTGGGCCCGACAAACACCGCGCCCAACTGGAAAGCTCGAAGGTCTTCTCCAAGGAATTTATGCTTCGCCATGGTCTGCCGACTGCTGAGGCCAAGGAGTTTTCCGACCCGGCAGCCTATAAGAACTACCTCGACACCGCAACCGGAAGGCTCGTGGTGAAGAAGAGCGGTTTGGCCGCCGGAAAGGGTGTGCTCGAAACCCAAGACAAAGCCGAAGCCCTCGAATTCGGGCTCGCGGTCTTGAAGGATGACAAACTCCTTGTCGAGGAATTTCTGACGGGCTTCGAGGTTTCCGTATTCGTGCTGTCCGATGGGAAGGACTACGTGGTTCTTCCCCCCACGGCGGACTACAAGAAAGCCAAGGAAGGCGACCAAGGCCCGAACACGGGCGGCATGGGGGCGATTTGTCCCGTTCCCACGGTCGATGCGGCGCTGTGGAAGCGAATTATCGCCGAGACCGTGGCCCCCACGATGGCGGCGCTGAATCAAGACGGTCTGAACTACAAAGGAATTTTGTTTCTCGGTCTTATGATCACCCAGAAAGGTCCGATGATTCTTGAATACAACGTGCGCTTCGGCGACCCGGAAACCCAGGTGTTGCTGTCGCTGATCGATTCGGACTTCGGCGACTTGGTTCAAGCCATGGCCGATGGCACCCTGGCCGACTACCGTCTCGAACTTTCCAAGAAGGTGGCGCTGGGCATTGTGGTGGCGGCTCCCGGTTACCCGGCCGACTACGCCAAAGGGCTGGTTGTCGGACCCTTGCCCTTGGCTCATGACGGGCACTTTCAAGTCTTCCACGCCTCGACCACACAGAAGGGACCCTCAACGCTTACGGGTGGAGGACGATGCTTCACCGCAGTCGGCGTAGGGTCAACCTTCGACGACGCAAGACGCCGAGCCTACCAGGGCGCTGCCCAGATTAGTTTTCCTGGGGCTTGGTATCGCAAAGACATAGGAGACAAATTCCTGCGCTGACCGCCCCACCGCGCCGAAAAGGAGTGCCCGTGAAAAAGCTGTTGGGTCTTGAAGAAGGCTTTCTTGTCTTGCTTTCGTTCTTTCTCTTCCGAGGACTGGGAATCGATTGGTGGTGGTTTGCGGTTTGGTTCTTCGCACCCGACCTCAGTATGCTCGGCTACCTAGCCGGGCCAAAAGCCGGCGCCATCCTTTACAACTTCTTCCACCACAAGGCCCTGGCTGTGGCCGTGTACGCGGCGGGGACGTGGATCGGGCAGCCGGCCCTGGCGTGTGCGGGATTGATCTTATTGGCGCATTCAAGCTTTGACCGAGTTCTTGGCTACGGCCTCAAGTACGCCGACTCGTTCACTCACACGCATCTGGGAAGAATTGGCAACGCACCCAATACGCCCTAGTCCTTTCAGGGAGTCTTGATGAGACGTCTTGGAATATTGCTTTCATTGCTCGTGCTGGTCACCTCCGTTTACTCCCAAAACCGTATCGCGCTGGTCATCGGCAACGGCGACTACACAGTTCTTCCCAAACTCGCCACCGCCGTCACCGATGCCCAGAACGTTGCTCAAGCCCTGCGGCGTTTGGGTTTCAAGGTGGCCCTTTTGACCAATGCAGGCCTCAAAGACATGGACAAGGCCGTCGAAGATCTTCGAACTTCGCTCAGCCAGTCCCCCAAATCCTACGGCTTCTTCTTCTACTCCGGTCACGCGGTGAGGGACCAAGGCCTGAACTATCTGATTCCCGCCGACGCCGACATTGCTGCCGAACCCCTGCTGAAGGCGAAAGCACTGCCGCTTCAGGGCGTGCTCGATTCTGTCGATGTTGCAGGAAACCCGCTGAACGTGATCGTCCTTGACGCGTGTCACGACAACCCCTTCCCGTGGGCGGCAAGTTCGGTTAAGGGACTGGCCGAAGTCGCACGGCAACCCAGAGGAAGTGTTGTGGCCTTCTCTGCAAAGCCCAACACAGCGGCGCCCGATCGTGCCGAGTCCAGCCGATCGTTCGCCACCGAGCTGCAAAGCAACCTCGCGATTCCGGGCCTCGAGATCCGCGAGGTTTTCGACAACACCGCACAAGACGTCCGCACCGCGACAGACGGACGGCAGAGTCCATCGGTCGCGTACCTCTTGCCGCAGAAGTTTTACCTTGCAGGAACCGGGCACGGCGACACCCCGGTTGGACTCTTGCCACCGCAGCAGGTTTCCAGTTTGGGATTGGGAACGATAGGGCCAGGCGGCGGACTCATCTTCTTCAACAAAGGCAACGCCGAGGGCGGCTGGCAGTACCTGGAAGCCGCTCAGGAAGACCTGCCGGCCGCCGCCTGGTTCAACGGCAAGGACGGCGTACTCACGGGCGCGGCTCAGACCTCGCTGGGCTCGGGCAAAGACAACACGGCCAAGATTCTGGCCGCCCTGGGACCGGGAAACTACGCGGCCGCATTTTGCGCCGCCTACCCCGGCGGCGGCCTGCGAGACTGGTTCCTGCCCTCCAAAGACGAGTTGGACGCTTTACTGAAATTTCTCAAGCTTCAGCAAACTTTTGGGTCGCTGGCGGATTTCTACTACTGGTCGTCGACGGAGCGCGGTCCCACTGAGGCCTGGCTGCAGGAGTTCCACAAAGGAAAACAGGGCTACAACCTCAAAGGCTTTCGCCATCTTGTCCGCCCCATCCGTAGTTTCTAGGGCTCGGATCTCGGCGTTTTGGCGTCGCCTCAAGGTCGCTCCGGTCCTCAGCGTACTTCCAGTACGCTTCCGGGCGTCGCGGCCTTTCGGCTTAGCCAAAACACCGATCTCCTTCGCCCCAAAACCCTCCTGCGGAGGGTTTTGTGAGCCCTGAGGCGGAGCCGACCCGAAGGGGCAGGGCGTTAGGATAGGCTTCGCTACGCTCGCCGCTGACTATGACTTCTGAAGAATTACGCAGGATCCGATCCATACCGGTTTCCAGTCACTCTTTCCATGTCGTAGGCACTCAGGGACACTAACAAAAAAAGGGTCAGCCTCCGGCCAAATTCACCTCAACAAGCGAAGCGAAGTTGCCACTTCCCACCTGCGCCAATGTCCCCAGAACCAATCCAGCGAGCGAAGCGAAGTTGCGCCCCAAACCCATCTTCACCCACCACCACGCCCAACGAGCGAAGCGAAGTTGCCACTCCCCAGGCCAGCATTGCGGCCGACGAGCGAAGCGAAGTCCGCGGTGAACGAGGCGACGGAGATCGAGTTTTTGGCTAAGGCGAAAGGGCGCGACACCCGCAGGCGTAATGGAATTACGCCGAGGACTGGAGCACCCTTGAGCCGACGCCAAAAACCCGAGATCCTAGCCTCCAATCAGCCGTTGAACCAGCGAACCACCCCAACCTTATTTCTCTTGCCGTTATAGATCATGCCACCGTTCCAATACTCTAGGGCCGCGATCAGACTATTTCCTCCGTCAGTTTCGTCGCTATGGGGTCCGCGGTAGCTCGCCAGGTCGAGAAAGGTCTCAAAATCCTGTTCAAAGAGAGCGGTTTGCCGCCTGCGAAAGAAGTCATTCCAGGAATCCAGTTGGATGAAGCCCGGGCCCTCGTCTTCGACAATGAAGCGGACACGGTGGCGGAGGTCGTACCAGACCCTGACGAGTTTTGCAGGGTCGGAGCCGTTGCCGTGTTTAATGCCGTTCTTGATCAGCTCGGAGAGTTGCTGTTCCAATAAATTCCCTTCGAGGAAGTTGTCGGGGCATCCGTCGAGAATCTCGGAGGCGTAGTGCCTCACTTTGGCCAGGTCGCTGGAGTATTCGACGTACTTCATTCCCTGCGCGTCAAAAAGCGCGTTGCGGTCATCGACGAGAAGTTTACGAACGATGAGAAGCGGTTGCATGCGCTCAGCTCCACGCCCGGAGAGCCGTGGCCACATCGGGGGCGGGCTTGAGGAGAGTGATGATGTTGCTCATCTCAAGGACTTTTTTTGGGGTACCGGCAAGGTTGGCCACGCGAACCTCGCCGCCCAATGACCTGGCGCTCTGCAAGAGCCGGATCAAAGCCCCCACCCCTGAACTGTCGAGATAGCGCAAACCGCCCATGTCGATGACCAGCCGAGGTGTTCCGCCCTGAAGCCGCGCGAGCACCGCGTTGCAGAACGCCACCGAAGCGTAAAGGTCGAGATCTCCCGCAAGAACGACAACCAGCTGATCACTTTTGGTCCCAGGGTGATAGGTGATTTCCATGGTCCCTCCTCGTGGACTCAACGCTGGAATTTCAGGGTTAGTTTTTCGTGAGAGATCGGTGTAGTCCGTGGGATTTCACCAAACTCTAACTCGCCCTGGTCACTGTGATCTTGGAGGAAAAACCATGCCCGTCCTTCCTGACGCTTTGGAGACCACGGTCTACACCGGACCTGAGTTGGTCTCGGTCCGACCCGAGCGTATTTTCGGTTCATCCCTGTTGAGAGTTGCCGAGACTTTTGAGTTCGTGCCCGCTACCCAGCGGGTAATAGACCTAGCCAACCTGTTCCAGGCCCACCCCGAACAGATGGCCGTGGGTGTTTGTGATACCAGCGGTTCCGCCGTTGGTCTGGTCACCCGTGTCCATCTGTTCAACCTGCTGGGCAAACCCTTCGGCCGCGAGGTGCTCAGCCGCAAGGCCGTCGTCGAGATTGTAGAACACGTTGAGTGCTTCGATATGAATGCCAACCTGTTCCAGACCGCCGAGAAACTCCAGAACTCGATGGACCGCTCGGTGGTGCACTACTACCTGTTGACCGATGCGGACGGAGGGTTCCGCGGCGTGTTCTCTTCCAAAGATCTGCTGGCGTATCTCTCTCGAATCACCCAGGAAGATATTCAGCTTGCCAGTCAATTGCAGGAGAGGCTGGTCAAAAACCGGTTCTCCCAGAAAGGCAGCGGATGGACGGTCGAGGCCTTCAGCCAGTCCGCGCGAGGACTGGGCGGCGACTTCTACCACGTCATGCCCCTTCCCGACGGACGGCTCTTTGTCGCCCTAGGCGACGTTTCAGGCAAGGGCGTCGCCGCCTCGGTCCTGACTTCCCTCTTGTGGGGAGTCTTGCAGTTTTACGACTACCGGAAAGGCCTCAAGCGGCTCTTGGCCCAGGTCAATGAAGCGCTGATCCGCACCTTCCACCTCGAGAAATACCTGACGGGGATCTTTCTTATCCTCGATCCCAAAACTCGCGACCTGACCCTGGCCGACATGGGCCACGGCCACAGCTGGCTGGTTCGCGGAGGCAAGGCCCGTCCCTTGCGCTTTCCTGGCCCCAGTGGCGCCTCGGGGCTCAACCTGCCCCTGGGCATTGACTTGACGCTGACTCCCCAGGTGTACCGAACGCGGCTTCAGTCGGGCGACCTTCTGTGTCTCTACACGGACGGACTCACTGAACAGGAAAACGAGGCAGGCAAAGAGTACGGCGAGACCGCTGTGGTTCGGCAGGCCTGCCGCCTTTGGCAGTCCCCCGAGGCGATTCCTGACGCGCTTTCCGAAAGTCTGGCCCGCCACCAGGGCAGTATTCCGCGTCTTGACGACGTGACCTGGTTGCAGCTTCAAATCGACTAAGCCGTCACATTCCCAACAAGTCCAGCACGGCCGCCTCAACAGGCCGACGCTGGCCTTCAGCGGGGAAGGCGTGGATGTGAAGTGCCGGGTTGAAGTTCAACTCAAGAATCGTATAGGGCGCGTCCGATCCTTGCGCTCTCCAATTGGGAATGATCATGTCGAGGCCACAGATTTTCGCGCCAACGGCGCTGACGGCTTTCTCGGCAACCTCTTTGTAACGTTGTGGCATGGCATCAGTGAAGTCGATGCTGTCCCCGCCCGTGCTGATGTTTGAGTTCTTTCGGAGAAAGACCCTAGCTCCCTCGGCCGGCACCGACGTGGGCGTCAACCCCTGATCGGCCAGGTAGGTTAGTTCGTCAAGGTCGAGGCGCAACTTCTCCAGTGGCTTGCGGTATCCCTCGCCTCTCCACGGGTGCAGGTTCTTCTGCTTCACCAACTCGGCGATGGTGTGCCTCCCGTCGCCCAGAACATTGGCAGGGACGCGGTGAAGAACCGCAACAGTCTTGCCGCCGATGACCAGGAAGCGAAACTCCAGCCCTTCGGCGAATTCTTCCACAAGCACTTGCTTGTCCAGCGAAAAGGCGGTCTTCAGGGCTTCGTCCCAAGTTTCTCGGGGAGCGTCGGCTTCCAAGATGGCCACGCCGTCGCCGAAGTTGGTGGCGTTCGGCTTGACGACGAGTTTTGCCCCAACGAGCTTCCTTCTGGACTTCATAGCGGTTTGGACGTCGACAAACGAGAGTCCCTGGGGCACCACAAGCCCGTGCTCAGCCAAGACGAACTTGGTGGCGGCCTTGTTTTCCATCAAGAGGGCCGCAATGTACGAATCAGCCCCGGTTCTTGTGGCTTGTTTGATGTACTGGACCTTTCCGTCCTTTTCAAGCTGGAGGAAATTCTCGCTTGCGTCGACGAGACGAATCTGAATACCCCGCCGGTCGGCTTCCTCGATGACGAGCCTCGTCGACAGTTCTAGACTCTGCCAAGCCTTGTGCAGCCTCGCACGCTCCAAACCCCAGTCCAAGCCCGATTTGCGCTTCCATTGCGCCACCACGTTTTCAATGCCGCGGACAGTCCGGCCGGCGATGATGTCTTGGAAATGTCGGAGGGCCGTTTGGTGAGCCTCCCCGCCAAGGGCCGCCAGTTCTGCAAGCGTCGGCTCCATTCGAGGCCACAGTGACCTCACGGAACGCGGCGTCCCTGCTTCCCGGTTGAGGGAACATTCCGCCAGCGTGTACGACGTGGCTCGGGCCCGGCTCAATTCTAGCGGGGAGAGTAGGGGGCTGGAGAGGGCCGAACAGGCCAGTACGAAGAGTTCGACGAACATGAGGCTTTCCGAAGAGATGCCCAGAGGTGCCAAAGGGTCCAAGTCGAAGATTCGGAACTCGAGGTAGTTGACTCCTGAATCTGCCAGAGCTTCAAGGGTCCGGCCCTTTTCCTTCGTCCGCCCTTTTGGCCGGACCGGCGAGTAGAACTCGCGTTCGTGGGCAAGAACGGACGCGCCGTCCTCGGAATTCAGAGCCCTGCCCAATTTCTGCAGGTATTCCTCCAAGGAATCAAAGCGGACGTCGATCACCTTGGCCGTCGCCTCGGCCAGCGAATAACCCAGTGGTCCCTGGCGTACCGAGGCTGTCCGGGAACCGCAGACCTCGCCCCTAGCCGCCTCCCTAGGACGCCCCAACGCCAGCTGTCTCTGATATTCGGCGCCTAGCCAAGGGCTTCCCGCCAGAAGGTAGGTCAAAATGGGCCCAAAGCGCAAAAAGTTCCTGGCCAAGGCAAAGTAGTCGCTCCCAGGATGTCCTGGTCCAAAAGAGTAGTTGAGGTGAATTCCCGAAAGCGTCTGCCTGGCCGCACCGTACTGCTTGGCCAGGAGCTGCCGGTACTGCCGCTGATCCTCCCAAGACGGTTCGCCGCCGAACTGAGCGACCTGCACCTGCTCGCCTGCCGCCCAGAAGCCAGGCAAACTGAAAGGCCAAAGCAGTTCGTCGCCGAGGGAAGATTCGAGCTGGGACTGAAGAGCTTCCAGCTCCTCCAAGGCCTCTGTGGGAGAGGAATGCACCCCCGTAATGAGCTCGGACTGGGCCTCAGCAAAATCCACGGTGATCTGCTTGTTTTCCGGCGGGAACGGATGGGGAGTCTTGGCCAGTCTGCCATGAGAGTCGACTCGAAGGACCTCCCTCTCGATTCCCCAACGCCCCGAAAACAGAGACTTCGATAGTTTCATACTACTACTCTCCTATAACTGTCGAACTAATAGCTCAAAAAAACTCACTTGAGGAAGGCTTTCATTTGGCCCCAGGCCGACTCGTTCACCCGGCAACAGACACTTTGACCCAGCCGTTCTGTCGTAATAATCCCGGCTGATTCGAGTTCCTTGAAGTGGTGGGACACTGTCGACGGAGAAAGCTGCAGTTGCTCGCAACATCGGCTGAAAGCCTTGGTCGCACCCGGAGAACCGGCCGAACTTTCCTCGGTCATTTCCCGGATGATGGCAAGCACCTTGAGCCGCTGTTCGGAAGAGAGTGCTTTGAAGAGTTTCGCCGCTTCGAAAAGTTCCATAGTTCGAATATGATCGAACTATCGCTTCCTGTCAAGCCAGTGAAGAACGCTTTTTCCGAGTCAGTCCGTCGCTTCCTCGGCAAACACCAAGAGTCCGCCGATGTCGTGCTCAACGCCCAACTCGTCCAAAAGCTGCGACAGCTGCCCGCGGTGGTGGGCCGTGTGGTTCTGGTACTGGCTGAGGATGTCGCCGATCGAGAGCAGATAGGTTTTTCCGTTCCGCATCGTCCTCTTGGTCTTGGGGCTGTGCAAGTCGGCCTCGCAGACGGCCTGGCTGAAGGCGAGGTACAGCTTGTCGTATTCGAGAGCCAGTTTCGCAGTCTCTTCCAAGGATTGCGACTTGGCCTCGTACGCTTCTTCGGTCAGCGGACTGACAAAGTACTTGTCGCCGGAATTCTTGCGGATCAGGCCTTGATAGAACTTGTAGGTCTGAACGTAGTGCAGGTGAAGGGCACTCAGATTCTTGAAGTAGGTGTTTCTCTGCGCGGTGTAGGCCGAAGGCTCCAACTGGGCCAGAAGCCCGTTCACCTTCTCGTCGGTCGCCAGGTTGTATTTGGCCCAAAGTTGAATCGATTCTTTCATTTGGTGTCTCCTCAAGATCGCCGATTTCCCAAGAATACCATATTCGAAGCTCACACCCTTCGACGAGCGAAGCGAAGTTGGAACACACGCCTTGCCCCTCCGGGTCGGCTCCGCCTCAAGGCTTACAAAACCCTCCGCCGGAGGGTTTTGAGGCGACGAAGATCGGCCTTTTGGCGAAGCTGAGGGAGTGCACGGAGCGCAGGCGTACAGATTGTACGCCGAGCACCGCACGCGACCGAAGCGAAGCCAAAAGGCCGAGATTCTAGCCTTGTTGCTGGCGGCGGGTTTCGTACATCAGGATGCCGGCGCTCACCGAAACATTGAGGCTGTCGAGGCGTCCGCGGGTCGGAATCGACACCACGATATCGCAGGTCTCCCTGACCAGACGCGAAAGACCCTTCCCTTCGCTCCCCAAAACAAGAGCGACACGCCCGGAGAGTTTCGCCTGGGCCGCTGGGGTACCGTTCATGTCGGCGCCGTAGATCCAGAACCCTTTTTCTTTGAGCTGGCCCAACGCCCGCGTCAGATTGGTGACCACCGCGTGAGCAACCCAGGCCGCAGCACCGGCGCTGGCGGCAAACACCGCGGGGGTATCGGACGCCGAGCGCCTTGCAGGAATGAGCACCAAGTCGGCCGCAAACTGGTCGGCGGAGCGCAGAATGGCTCCGTAGTTCTGCGGATCGGTCACGCCATCGAGCAGCACAACCAAACCTCTCTCTGCGTCAAAGGTGGCCAAGAATTCCTCAAGGGTGGTTTCACGGGTCTTTCGTCCTCCAGGCAAGGTGAGAACGACACCACGGTGCTCACGGCCTTCGGTCTTTTTGGTCAGCTCGGCCTCGGAAACGTCGCGAACCGACACCTTGGCCCGTTGGGCGAGCGCCACCAAGGCGTCAATCCGGGCGTTCTTCTTGGAGAGCAGGAGCTCGGCCCCCTCGGGAGGGTCTAGGAGCGTTTCCTCGATTCCATGCAACGAGGTGATGATTTCAGCCATGGGAGTCTCTCCTGTCAAACTTCTTGAATGCGTAGAACGACACTGCGGCCCCAGCCTTCGCCGGCAAGGGCTTTCAGCACCTGGTCGAGCGGACCCCGCCTCGTGGTGTGGGTGGTCAGAATCAGGGGGACCAGCGAATCGCTGGCCGCGTCGGGAACCTCGGGCTGGAGCACCGACGCCAGACTGATTCGATGGGTGGCGAACAAGCCAGCCACCTGAGCCAAGATTCCCGGACGGTCGGGCACCGACAGGCGGAGGTAGTAGCGGGAAGAAGAGGTCTCCCTTCCGCCCAGAACAAACGCCTTGCCCAAAAACGGATGGTCGGACTCGGGAACTCTGCCGCGACCTTCGGCAATATCCAGCAAGTCGCCCAACAGGCTCACCGCCGTTGGTGCCGGTCCGGCTCCCTTACCCGAAGCCAGAGTCTTCACGAGACCTTCGCTTTCGACCAAGACCGCGTTGTATTCCATGCGGATCGAGGCCAAAGGATGGTCGAGGGGGAGGAGAACCGGGCCGACCTCGGCGTCGAGGCTTCCGTCGGTCGACCTTCGAGCTGAGGCCAGGAGCTTGATACGGTAGCCCATCGCCTCGGCCTGACGAATATCCTCCAAATCGAGGGCGTCGATTCCCGAAGTCGGAATCTTGCGGAAGTCCACGTAGCCGCCGAACGCCAGGGTGGCCAGGATACCGGCCTTGCAGACGGCATCCTTTCCCGACACATCGTAGTCGGGATCGGGCTCAGCAAAGCCCAGGCGTTGGGCGTCGGCCAAGCAGGCGGCGTACGAGGCCCGCTCCTCGCTCATCCGTGTCAGCAGGTAGTTCGTTGTCCCGTTGACGATCCCCTCAACCGATGTGATGCGGTCGGCGCGCAGGGCCTCCTGCAGAATCCGAATGATGGGAATTCCGGCGCAGACACTGGCTTCAAAACCGAGGGCCACCCGGTTCTTGGCAGCCAGGCCGAACAGTTCAGGCCCACGTTCGGCCATGAGATTCTTGTTGGCGGTGACCACCGCTTTGCCCTTGGACAACGCCCGGCTCAAAACGCGAAACGACGCGTCCACACCGCCAAGCAGTTCGACGACGATGGTAATTTCGGGGTCATCGGTGAGGTCCTCAAGGCTGGTTGTCGCCTTCGTTCCCGCTGGCCACCCCGCACGCTTCTTAGTGGCGTCTTTGACCAAGATGGTCTTGATCTGGAAGCGCCCGGCCGCCTGAGGGCCGGTCAAGAGACGAATCAGGCCGGAACCAATGGTTCCCGCACCTGCCAGGCCGATGATGGTCATGCATCCTCCCCAAAAAAAAAGGTCCCCGAAGGGACCATATCGAAAATCAACCCGCCTTAGGCGTTGATGTCAATCTTCGTCCCCGTGCCTTCTTTGAGCGAAGACGTCCGAGTGAGTTCTTTGGATTCCTGATCACGAACGCGTTCTGCCGCTTCGTTTTCTTGTGGCAACGAAACGGGAGTCGTCGGGGTTGGGCCTGAACCCAGGGCAGATATGGACATGGCTTGTCCTCCTTGATCTGACCTCCAATGTAAGGTATTGCAACGTCAGTGTCCAGGCGAAACGGCGATTTTGGGTCCGAGATTTTTCCAAGGATGCACGTCGAGAAGGTTCCCGTACCAGCCATTCCATTTTGTCGAGTCGATCAAGTTTTGTTTGGCGTAGTGAAAGAGGGGGAGGATGGGCAATTGCGCCATCAGAAGGGTCTCCAGTTCCTTGAGGACCTTGGTTCGGCTCGGACCTGACGGCAACGAACGGGCTTGAGCGACGAGCTCATCGTAGTGGGAATCCGAGAACCCCGTGTTGTTGTCGGGGCCGTCGCTGACAGCCAGTTCCAGAAACGTTAGCGGATCGTTCCCGCCTATCCAGGCCGAGCGGGCGATCTGGTAGTTGAGCGAAGTCACGTCTTCTTGGTAGGTGCTCCAGTCTTCGGACTTCACGACCACGTCAATGTCTAGGTTGGTCTTCCACTGGTCCTGAACCGCCTCGGCGATCCGGCGGTTGGCCTCGCCGGTGTTGGTCAGGATGATGAGGTTCGGGAAGTCCTTCCCTCCAGGAAATCCGGCCTCGGAAAGAAGCTTGCGCGCCAAAACGGGGTTCTCCTTGGGAGAGAACTTCGGCGGCAGGTAGTCAGGAAAGGGGGGGCACATCGAGAAGGCCGGTACTGGCAGTCCGGGGGCCACCTTGGCGGCCAACGCCGCCCTGTCCAGAGCCAGAGCGAGGGCCCTTCGAACCTTGACGTCTGCCAGGGTGGGATCGGTGACGTTGAGGCGGTAGAAATAGGTTCCCAGACTCGCATCGTTGTGAAAATCCCTGCGGCGCGCCGTTTGGTTCATCAGGCCGGCGGGGAGGTCGGGTAGCCAGTCGACCTCTCCCTTCTTGTACAATTTGTAACCAAGTCCGGCCTCACGGACCAGGAAGGTGAGTCGGGTTAGGCGGACACTTTTCGGGTCCCAGTAGCGAGGATTGGGAACCAGGATGATTTCGTCCTGGGGTTTCCACGACGCCAGTTTGTACGGGCCATTGCCGACAAACGTCGGAGGGACAGTCCCGGCGTCGCCCCACTGATTCCCTGTCTGCGGGGGAACGACGGCAAACGCCAGATCGGCAAACGCCGACGCGCTGGGCAGACGACGGGAGGTCTTGACGACCACGGTGGCGTCGTCGGGCGCGCGCAGCTGCACCGCCTCCCTCCCCTGCTTTCCCGAGCGAAATTCCTGAGCCCCCACGATCAACTCCGCCAGTGCGTCGCCAGACACGCCTGGATGCTCGAGGGTCCGAAACCAGGAATCGACAACGGCTCCCGCAGTGATGCGCGCGCCGTCGGACCAGGTCGTCCTGCGCAGTTTGAAGGTGTAGGTCAGGCCATCCTTGCTGACCGTCCAGCTTTCGGCCAGCCCCGGCCTGGCGGCCGTCGTCTTGTTGTCGTGGACCACGAGTCCCTCAAAAAGCGCCAAAGCGATCCGTTTTTCGGCGTCGGTTCGCGCGAGCCCGGGGTCAAGGGTTTGGGGTTCGGAGTCTTGGACGACGGTGAATTCTGTCTTGATCCTGGCGCAAAAAGCACCCGCCGGCAGGAGCAAGGCGACCAATCCCAAGACCAAAAGGGTTTTTTGCATGCTGAAAAGCATACTAGTCAAGCTCCGCCGTTTTGACCATCGAGGCGCAAGGTTCATCCGCATTTCCTTGACAAATGGGGGAACCGTCCCTATTCTGCCCCCCAAGGAGACGTCATGATTTCTATTCCGGGACGCTACGGGGCGATCATTCAAAAAATGCTGCAACACTCCCAAAAGCAGTACGTGATCACCGAAGAAAACGTTTGGCAAGAAGCCAATACCGTCAACCGGAACCTGTTCTACGGCATTGTCGAAGACCTGATGCTTCCGGGAAGTTCGGTCCAGGGAATCGAGAACCTCGTGGAACTCCACCGCCGGGCCCAAACCGGCGAGTCGTGCCTGATTCTCTGTGAGCACTACTCCAACTTCGACCTGCCCTGCATGACCAACCTCATTGGCAAGGCGCACCCCGACGGAGAAAAGATCGTCGAGTCGCTTGTGGCGATAGCGGGGTTCAAGCTCAACGAAGAAAGTCCTGTCGTGCTGGCCTTCACCGAGTCGTTCAGCCGTATCGTCATCTACCCGTCACGGTCTATCGAATCTCTCCCTGAAGGACCCGAGAAAGAGGAGGAGCTCAAGATCGCCCGGAAGATCAATCACGCTTCGATGCGTGCCCTCTCGCAGGCCAAGGCGTCGGGGAAGATCGTCATCGTCTTCCCATCGGGCACCCGCTACAGGCCTGGAAAACCCGAAACCAAACGCGGTGTTCGCGAAATGCACAGCTACATCAAGACCTTCGACACCATGGCGTTCATGAGCATCAACGGCAACACGCTTCACGTCACCAGCGACGGCGACATGATCGACGACCAAGCTCACCGCGACGTGATCCTCTATGGAGTCGGGCCCTTGATGAACTGCGCCGAATTTCGAAAAAACGCTGAGCAATCCTGCCCAGAAGGCGAGGACGTCAAGCAGTTCACTGTCGATCAAGTCATGCTTGGCCTGGACAAGCTTCACCAGCAGTTCGAACCCCTTCGCGAAGAGCTTCTGCGCAAGGCCGAGCCCTTTGAGAGAGATTAGCTACTCGCCCTCGGCCGGGTGAAGTCCTGGGGCAAACCATAGTCTCCCAGCCGCAACGAAACCGGTTCTGACCAAGGGTCCATCTAGTTTGCGGTCTCCCAGGGGGGCCACAAGCGTCAGCGTCGGCCCTACCCCCAAAGAGGATCGAACCGTCTCAAGCAGCACCGACCCCAGCCCCAGACCGCGGTACTCGGAATCGACGAACCATAGCAGAACCTCGTACACTTCGGCCACTTCGTTGGGATGAGCCCAGCGCCGTGCCCAAACCACACCCGCCCACTCCGATTGCGGATTCTCTGCGACCCAAAATAAGTCGTCGGGGGCGTAGCGTCTGCCCCGGCGGAAGTATTCGGCGTACTCTGGCCCCGAAGACTCGCCAAACACCCCCTGGGCCGTTTCAAGGCACGCTTCGGCGTCCCAATCTTCCAGGCGGGGCGCTTCGCCCGGCCTCCCCCTTCGGAAGGTAAAATCGGTGGCAAGGATACCCTGCGTCTCACCGCCCAAGGCCGGGTCGCTAGGGTCTTCGAAAACGATTCCAGGCCATTGGCTAAGCCACTGGTGGACCTTCTCCTCCATGAACTTCCGCTTGAACCGCAACCACTGCCGGTACAGGAGGTCGCGCGGCTTGAGCACCATTTTGAACCGCCGGAAGACCCCCTGCCCCGAGTCGAGAACGGCGCGAAGTTCGGCCTGGACGACGGGATTGCGCAGGCTTTCCGAAAACTCCCGCATCATCCGAAATCCGTCTGTGCTTGACCACGAAGGCAGAGGCAGAACCGTTCCGTCGGCACACGAATTCTCGTCGTAGCACTCCTCCACCTGACGCGTGGCGAGGTTGAGAACCGAGAAGTTGTCTTGGTCTTCCATGGCGAAGAGGATCTGGTCGAGAAGGGCGGCGGTTAGAGGCAAAGACATGCTCAAAGTGTACCACCACGGGCCCGATCCGGGGAGGGCGATTCTCGGACCCGGACATTGAACGCTCTCGCTACCGAATGTAAGCTGGGTTCATGAAGACCCTCGATGCCCAGTTCGATCAGTTGTACCGCGAGACCTCACCGCGCCTGTTCAAGCTGGCGCTTGGTTTGACCGGACGCGGTGAAGACGCCCAAGACGTCGTGCAGGAGACCTTCTCCAAGGCCTGGAGCTCGCGGGCTGAATTCCGCCAAGCGAGTTCATTTTCGACGTGGATCTACAGGATTTGCGTCAACACCGCCAAGGACAGGCTCAGGCAACGAAAACGCCTGCCTGTTCAGATCTTCACCGAAGACTGGGGGCTCTCGATGGAAGAAATTGTCGAGGCCCATCCAGGCGACGATCCGCTAGTGCTGGCGATGGCCACCGACATCCGCCTGCGTTGCCTCCATGGATTCTCGGAATGTCTGCCGCGGCGACAGCGGCAGGTCTTCTGCCTCTCGCACGTTATGGGACTCGACCACAGGACAATCGCCGCCATCTTGGAATGCCAGATCGGGGCCGTGAAGGCGAGTCTGTTCCGGGCGCGAAAGCGCATCGACGGTTACCTGGGCGACAGGTGTGCCTTGATCAGCGCCGAAAACCCCTGCGATTGCCGCCAATGGGTCCGCTTTGGACTCAAACACGGCATCGTGAATCTGCCCCAGGGGTCTGAACAGGAGCGCGAAAGAAAACTCGCCTTCAAGGCGGCCCAGGTCCGCCGCGAGATCGGCTCCCTGCTCGAAATGCGCCAGCTCTACGATCAGACCTACAGCCAACGCGCCCAGGAAGAGTTTTCGGAGCGGCTCAAACAGGGAATCGAAAGAAAAGAATGGTCGTCCCTCTGAAAAAGTAACCAAAAGGTTTTCTTTGCGTCCAACACAACGAACTTGAGGAGGTTCTTGTGAAAACGACCAACGAAAACCGTATGGCCGCCCCGTGCGGAACGTATTGTGAAATCTGTTTTGCCCACCAAGCCGAAGCCAATGCCACCGTGATCGATTCTCTGGTGGCCCGAGGAATTCCCCGGGACCGGTTCCCCTGCCCCGGATGCCGCGAGGTGCAAGGCGCCTGCCCCGTGCTCGAGACTCCGTGTTCCACGTACCGGTGCGCCGTCGAGAAGGGGGTGAACTTCTGCCACGAATGCGCCGATTTTCCGTGCGACAAACTCAACCCGGCCGCACACAGAGCCGAAACCCTACCCCACAACATCAAGATCTTTCACCTGTGTTATCAAAAACAACACGGCCTGGAGGCCTGGAAGAACAAGGCTGCCGACATCCAAAGGCGCTACTACAAAGGCGTGATGAAAGTGGGAGAAGGTCCAGTTTTGGGGTAAATCCTTTCTCCTGAGTTGAAATTCTCGAGCCGGTAAGGGTCCGGCCTCGCCGGACCCGTCCCCTTGACCCCGACCCCCAAATCGACGAAAATGAAACAGATAATTCTTTATATAAGGAGCGACTCATGAGCATCATTGAAGAGGTCAGAGCGC
>CAYYUZ010000018.1:11837-43170 GCA_964475005.1 uncultured Spirochaetales bacterium | reverse complement strand
ACAAAGCGCCGTCGATGGTTCCGAGAGACCACCCTCGCCAGTTCTGGCCGATCTTTTGGACTTTCTGGAAACCGATCGCCCATGGCCAGTGGTCCAGGCTTCTGTCAAGGATTTTTCGATCGTGGCAGGAAGCGGCCCGACCTGGTCGACCCGAACCCGCAGACGGGCCGAGGCCCTGGGCGGCGGCTGGGCAGCTCCGGTGCCCCAACCCGTGTCTAGCACGGCCGAAGATCCCCTCGATCTGTTCCCCGAGGTGCGGTCTAGCGAGGTGAGCCTGGCCTTCACTGCCCCGGCACGTTTCTATTTGAAACGGGTCCGCCAGATCGTCCTCAAGAAAGAGGACAGGCGGAGCATCGACGACGAGGAGCCCTGGTCAATGTCGTTTCTTGAGCGTCAGGGGTGGTTGCAAGAGGGCCTGGGCCGCTACTGGCGGGGGGAAAGAAATCCCTGGAACGTCGAGGCCCTCGTGGAAGAGCTGGAAGCCACTGGAAGGGTTTTGGCCGGCGTCTTCACAGAACGCGACAGGAGGGAACTCGCGCGCAAGGCCGCCCAAACCGCGGCGTGGGCCGACGGGCTGACGAGCGAGGGCTGGGTCCTCAGTGAAAGGAAGGCGGGTTCGCGTTCCCTGTGGGCTGGACGACCTCTGGCGCTCGAACCCGACGAGAGGCTGGTCCGCGGCTCAGAGGTTTTGCTGCCAAGGCTCCTCTACACCTCGAAAATTCCCGCCCGATCTCTGTTTGATGCGGCACTGAAGGTGTTGCAGGAGCCCACCCCGAACGCGTACCTAGCCACCTTGACACCGTCGGGGGACCCAGGACTCAAGGTCTGGAGCGCCCACGCCGGTCAAACCGAGGCGCTTGCCCAACTGGCGCAAGAATATTGGGTTGAGGCTTCAAGCCGCCCGCTGCGCTTCTACCCTGACTTCCTCGAAGCTCTGGCTGCGCGCCGCAGAAATCAAGAAGGCGAACCGTGGCCGCAATCGCTTGAAGCGTCGTGGCGGACGGCCAAGGACAACCAGTTTTCTCAGTCGGAGAACAACGTGGCCCGGGACCCCTACGCGGCGCTGGCGTTCGCCCAGGACCCCGACTGGCGGCAATTAGCCGACGAAATCGCCCCTTGGTGGTCGGGGCTGTTTCTGCCCCTGCTCGAGGTCTGGAAATGAGCGTCACCTGGATCGAGGCGTCAGCGGGCACCGGAAAAACCTTCACGTTGGTTCAGAAGGTTCAGGAGCTGGTTGTCGAACACGGCCTCACTGTGGACCGGATCCTCTTGGTCACCTTCACGGAAAAGGCGACGGCCGAACTCAAGACCCGCGTCCGCGCCGGTCTGCGAAAAGCCTGGAAGGCCTCGGGCGAACCACGCTTGGCTCAAGCCTTGGAAGACCTCCCTTCGTTGACCGTGGCGACCATCCACGGTTTCTGCCGCGCCCTGCTGGCGCAGTTTCCCCTGGAATCGGGAGTGTCGTTTGAGATGGAAATGGTCGACCAGGGCCGTCAGGGCCGCCGGCAACTGCGCGAACAGCTGCGTTCGAAGCTGACCGATCTCGAGGAGTCGCTTTTGCTTCTGGCAGGGCTGGAGGACGAGGAGGACCTGCTCGCGCTGGCCGGCCAGGCCCTGGGGCGAAACCTGTTCGCTCTGCCGCTACTCCACCCCGACACCACCGAGCAGGAAACCTTCGAGACTTACCGTCAGGCCCTGTCGAGCCGGTCAGGCCCTTTGTGGGAGGCCCTGGACTCGGCCGGGAGCGGGGTACTTCCCGAAACCCTGAGCGAAGCGCTGGAAGGCGCGGCCGGGTTCCTTCATGCCACCAACCACAAGATTCCTTATCAGACGCTCCGGGGTCTGCTCGCTGCGCGGACGCTTTCCGACCTGGTGCCCTTTCTTGACGAAAAGGCCCTGGCTCAGCTCGAACGCTGGGGCGAAGGCGGCAACGTCTGGAAGAAAAACCTCACGGGCCCTCTGCCCCCCCTGCTCCAGAGGCTGAAGGCGGCCGCCGAGAATTTTCTGGCCGCCGTAGAGGGCTTGACCCCGCCGCTGCCGACCGGCCTGGGCTTGGGGGAGTTCTTATCAGGTTGCGCCCGTTACCGGCTACTGGCCGACCTCTGTCGGCCCGTCCTCTCCAAACGGTCAGACCGGGAGCTGACCTTCCATGACCTTATCGACCGCGTGAGAACGCTCGTGACGACGCCCGCGGGAAAGGCCCTGGTTGCCGGGGCTTCGGCCCGCTGGAAGGCCGTCCTCATCGACGAGTTCCAAGACACCGACTCGGAGCAGTGGGACATCTTCTCCTCTTTGTTCTTCGACGCCGACCACGACCTCGTGCTGGTGGGCGACCCCAAGCAATCGATCTACCGCTTTCGGGGTGCCGATCTGAGCCTCTACCGCTCGGTCCGCGAGCAGGTCACGCGCGCCGGTGCTCAAACCCTCGTCCTCGATGAAAACTACAGATCCACCGAGGCGATGATCCAAGCGGTCAACACCTATTTCGACCCGGCCGGAGGAACGCCGTGGGATCATCCCGAAGACTTCCACCCTTCCAGAAAGGGCGCCAAGCCGATTGAGACCCTGTTGAGGGTCGAAAACGGGGTGTCTGCCGAGGTCGCTCCCCTGGCCCTTTACCAGCCGACCACCGAGGCGGCCTGGCACAGGCATCTTGTAAAAACGGTGCTCGAGTTTCTGAGCGGACCCTACGTCCTTGACGATGGTCAGACGAGCCGGCCGCTTGTGCCCGGCGACTTCTTGGTGCTGGTCCGGACCAACCGGGAGGCCTGGAGGCTCTACCGTCTGTTCTCCAGCAGCGGAATTCCGGCGACTGTCGGCGGCTCGGGAGGTCTGCTGAAGGGAGGCGAGGCCAAGGAGATCCTCCTGTTCCTCAAGGCCCTGGAGTCGCCCCGCTCGCTTTCGGCCGCCGGGGCCCTCACGTGGACGAGGCTGTTTGCCGGTGCCTCGGTGGAACAGCTGATTCCCGCCCTCGATGAGGCCCAGCAAGACCGGGACCAGGGAAAGTACCTGCGGGCGTTCAGGCGCGTTGCCGCCGCGGTGGAACCGGGGGTCCTCGATGGCGGCGGTCTTGAACGCGTTCTGGCCGGTGCCGACGGAGCCAGAACCGTGACCAACGCCGAACACGTGCTCGAACTGGTTCAGGAGCGGCACCACCAGGGTTTGATCCCCTGGGGCCAAGCAGCTCTCAGCCTGGAAACCTGGATTCAGAGCCAATTGCAGGAGGACGAGGTGGATCTGCGCCGTGACGGCGAGGCGCGGACCCTCCGACTGCTCACCGTTCACGCGGCCAAGGGTCTTGAAGCGCCCATTGTCCTTCACGGTCACGGCGACAGCACGGTGAAAGAGGACAAACTGTGCCTGGTCACCCAGGGCGCCGACTTCTTGCGGACAGGGGCCAGCCGTCAAGCCGAAAAGGAGAATGCCGAGGCCGAGCGTCTCCGTCTGCGCTACGTCGCCCTGACGAGGGCAAAGACGCACCAGGTGCTCCAGGACGAAAGAGCCACAACGCCGGTTCCCGAAAGTTCGGGTAGCCAAGGACGGGCCCTGGGGGTCTGGAAGGGTGGGCTGCTGTCGACACCCCTGGTCCCCGAGCTGGGCGAGGCCATCGAAGGCTTGGAGAACCGTCACCCGTGGGTCGAAAGCCACACCGCTCTCTGGCGCCGGGCCACCCGAGAAGAGCATGAACTCCCCACGGTTTGGGACCGCCCTAGGGTCGCCAGGGAAGACGAGGGTCCCAGGCTTGAACCACCGGCGCCCGACCCCCTTCCCGCAGGCCCAGCCTTCGGCGATCTCGTGCACGACCTTCTCGAACAAGCCGACTACCGGGCCTGGGACCCGCAGGCGCCGAAAGTTCTTCAAAAAGAAGTCTCACGCCTCGTGGAGGGCCACTGTCAGCGCCACCGCGCCGACTTCGGGGGCCGCGACCTCACCGCTCCCCTTGGCGCTTGGCTGGCTAGCGCGTTGAACCATTCCTTCGACCTGGGGGCACAGACCCCGCCGGTCACCTTCACAAGGCTCGCTCCCGAAGATACGAGGCGCGAACTTGAGTTTCACCTTCCGCTGACGGTCAAGACGGCGCGTTCGTTCGCCTGGGGCGACTGGGCCTTCACCGTCCACCGGGGTTTTCTGACCGGACGCATAGACCTGCTGTTTCGGTGGGAAGGGCGCCTGTACCTGGCCGACTGGAAGACCAACCGTCTCGATGCCGGACAGAACCTGAACGAAGTGATGAGCGAAGCCGGCTACGACCTTCAGGCGCAGTGGTATTGGGAGGCGCTTCGCCGCCTGGCTGCGCTTCAAGGCGACCAACAGGCTCTGGGTGGAGTACTGTTTGTCTTTTTGCGGGGAAACGGAACCCAGCCGGGCGGAGTTTTTTTCAATCCTGAGGAGCTCGGCCGTGTCGGTACGCTCCGACCGTTGTTGGCCGAGGCCTTCCGTGCGTGAACCCTGGAACTCCGCGCTGCCGTGGGCTCCCCACCAATCCGGGTTGGCCAAGTGGAGCGCCGAGCGCTGGGGTTGGAAGCCCGGCGACCCCGATTGGCCTGCGGCGCTGGCCCTTGTCGTCTGCGCCGAGGACGAAGGCCACACCGCCTTGGATTGGCTTGGCGTACGCGAGCTCTGGGACAGGCGCTTTGGCGAGGTTCGGATTCCCTTCCCCGAAGACCTGCCGGGTCCCGACTCGTGGCCGACCGAGCTGTTCACGGGAGGCTGGCTGCACCGGAACAAGACAGGCGGCGCCGATTTGATCCAAACCGCCAGGAATGCGGCCCTGGAGGCCCGGCTGCTCGAAGCTCTGGTCGGACGTGCTGCGGCCGGGGGCGCCGGTTTGAGCACCCAGGGTCAAGAGGCGGCCCTCGAGAGAGCCGGGAAGGTGAAACTTCTGCTGTTGACGGGCGGACCCGGCACCGGCAAGACTTGGACCCTTCAGCGCCTTGTGGAACGCTGGAGCTCGGCGGTGCCCGGTCTTCGCACGGTGATCGCGGCGCCAACCGGACGCGCCGCGGCAAGAGTCCGCCAGAGCTTCGCCGCGGCCGAGGCCGTTCCCGGATGCGTCACCCTCCACCGCCTTTTGGGTCTGCCTTCGGGTATGGGTGAGGCCTGGCACGGCCGCCATCGTCCGCTTCCCTTTGACCTGGTCATCGTCGATGAAGCCTCCATGCTCGACCTGAGAACCGCAGTGGCGCTTTGCGAAGCTCTCCCTCCCGAAGCGGCCCTTATCTTGGTCGGAGACCCTGGGCAGCTGCCCAGCGTCGAAGCCGGGGCCGTGCTTTCCGACCTGCTGAAACGGCCGGAGCTTGCCTCCTGTACGGTGCGGCTCACGCAGAGGTTTCGTCTGGCCCAGAAGAGCCGCACCCTTGCCCAGGTTTTTGATCTGCTTCAGCAAGCCGTGGACGATCCCGCGGAGACCGCTGAGCAGCTCCGTGTCTTGGGTGCTGCTGGCGCTTCCGATTTCCGCTGGGAAGTCACAGCCGAAGACGAAGATCCCGGTCCCAGAGCCCTGGCCGCGTGGGGAGGCTCGCGCGGACTGTCTGTTGAAACTCTAGGCCAGAGCGTCCTGCTTTCGCCGGTTCATGGCGGGCCTGGCGGGACTTTGGCGCTTGACGCCTTGGCCGACCGTTCCCTAGGCCGCCTGCCCGGCACCATCGCCGAGGGTCTGCCCTGGATGATCTGCCGCAACCTTCCCCATTTGGACCTTCACAACGGCGACCGCGGCCTCCTGGTCCGCCGCGACGGGCGATTGTGGTTCGAGACAGGCGAGCCCGGCCCTGCGCGCTGGCCTTTCTCGCTGGTGAGCGAAGACGGTGAGGCGGCCTGGGCGGTTACCGTTCACAAGAGCCAGGGAAGCGAATACGACCGCGTAGTTCTTGTCCTGCCGCCAGGAAGTTCGTCCGGGGCCGTCAGGGAATTGCTGTACACAGGCCTGACCCGGGCCAAAACCTCGGCGGTGCTTGTGGCGTCGGCCCTGAGCGTGACGCGGGCGCTTGGCCGGAGAGCCGACCGCCAGACCGGGTTGTAACCCCTCTCTATCCCGATTCCGGTTCTGTGCAACTTTTCCTTCCTGTTTTGTCCTACCTCTGCCCTAAACGCCGTGGTACCATGCGTTGGTGGTTCGGTTGCCTTCTTTTCGGATGAGGACCAAGATCCTCGCCCTCTGCCTGGGTTGCACGTTGCTGGCCCTGGGCCTGCAGACCTGGTTCTTCCAGAATTCCGCTTCTTCGCTCATCTTCCGGCTTGAACAGGACTCGGCCCGCAAGTCCTTGGGTCGCATGCAAGACGAGCTCTACTCGTGGCTCAAGGGCTACGAGAACGCCCTCATCAAGTTCTACAATCAGACCGACTTGATGCGCGACTTGGCGGCCTCCCCCAGCCAGGCTCTGCTGAGCGGGAAAAACTCGCGGATCGCGTACACGATGATGCAGTCGGTCTTTGATCCAGGCCAATACGTCAACGCCCTCTACCTGTATACGCTCGACCACCGACTGGTCAGCTACTCCAGGATCGCCTCGACGCCGCGTTACAACTACCCCGAGGACATCTACGCCGACCCCGTGGCCAACCGCTCCAACGTGGTTTCGGCCTACGTTGCCAGTGATGATCGTGTCATGCTTGTCACAAGTTCCTACAACAAGAGCCGCGGGCAGACCATCTTGAGGCTTGTCTTGAAACTCTACACCAACAATGTGCGGACCAAGATCGGCTTTGTTGTCTGCGATGTCGACCCCCGGGGGTTCTCCCGAATCGTGGAAAAGTACGTCTACTCCGACCGCCAGGTGGTGTGGCTTCAACCACCAAAGGACGACCCGGTTTTGGTGTACGGCCTACACGAGGCCGTGGGACCCATCTTCGAAAAGATCGTCGTTGGCATCCGTGCGGGCAGCTGGTCGGAACACGTCGACCGGCGCATCGGCAACACGGTGTTTCTGGCAACGCCCCAGGTGAAATACCGCCTGACCGCTTGGTCTCTGGTCCCTCAAGAACTGCTGGAGGAAAGCCAGAACGTGCTTACCCGCAACATGCTTGTGATCGCGCTGCTTGTGGTTCTTGTCGCGATCGCGTCGGTTCTTCTCATCACAAGATCGCTCACCAGGCCCCTGACGCGGATCGTCGAGGGTCTGGGACGGATCAAAGACGGACAGACCGAGTTGCGCTTGACAGGCCTCAAAGCCGACGAGATCGGGGTCTTGGGCCAGAGCATCAACCAGATGCTTGACCGCATCCAGGAACTGATTGCCCTCGAATACAACGCGGAACTGCAGCTCAAGCAGGCCGAGTACAAGGCCCTTCAAGCGCAGGTCAATCCGCACTTTCTGTACAACACGCTCGACACCATGGGCAGCATTGCCACGGCGCAGAACGTGCCTACTGTGGCCACGATGTGCCACGCCATGTCGAATCTGTTCCGCTACAGTCTCGACATGAAAGACCCGCTGTCGACCATCGGCAGCGAGATCGTCCACCTCAAGAACTACCTCTATGTGATGAATGTGCGCACGGGCAACAGCCTCGACGTCGACATCGAAATCGACCGCTCGCTCCTGGGTGAGAGCGTTCCCCGGCTGAGCCTTCAGCCGCTGGTCGAGAATTCGGTCAACCACGGTCTGAAGAACAAACGGGGCGAGAAACGGATTCGGATCTGCGCCCAGGCGGACTCCAGTCTTCTCACCCTCACCGTCCACGACAACGGGGTCGGCATGGACGCTGAGGAGACCAACCGCCAGCTCGCGGCCGACCCAGCCAGCGTGACCGAGAAGAATGGTTCGATCGGCCTGGGGAACATCCACGCACGGGTGGGGCTCCTGTTCGGCACTGGTTTCGGCATTAAGGTCGCCAGTTCCCCCGAAGAAGGCACCTTGGTGACCCTCACGGTTCCGCGAGTTCAAGACACAGGGGGACTGGCGTGAAGAGGCCACGGATCTTGATCGCCGACGACGAGTTCTGGGTGCGGGAAAATCTCCGCGTCCTTCTGGCCACAGAAGGCGGTTTCGAGGTTCTTGAACCCGCCGTGGACGGAGAATCGGCTCTGGCACGCGTGACCGCCGACAGGCCACAGATCCTGATCACCGACATCGACATGCCGTTTCTGAACGGCAACGAACTCATCCGGGCCGCCAAGTTGCAGCTACCAGCGCTGCAGATCGTCGTGCTCAGCGGCTACGCCGACTTCGACTATGTGCGCCAGGCCCTCCTCGACGGGGCGATCGACTACCTGCTCAAGCCTGTCACCCGTGAGGCCCTGCTCCCTGTCATCAGCCGCGCCATTTCCAACCTTCAGGGCCAAGTAACCCGCGAACAAGAGCTTCAGGAACAGACGGCCACCCTTCAACGGGCCACGGAACTTCTGCGCGACGAAGCGCTGAGCGACCTGCTCCGTGACGACGCACCAGCGTCACCTCCTAAAAATCCGCTGCCGGAATTCGACTTCCAGCTGGCCGTGTTCAGCCTGATTCTTGTCAAGATGATCGACCTCCCCAAGGTTCTGCGCGACCAAGGCGGAAAACCCGGCGCTCTGGTGGCCCGCGTCAAGGCGCTGGTTCTCCGCGAGGCTTCGGGCACCGCCAAAACCATCGTCTTCCACAACCTTCGGGTGCGCAACGAATTCCTAGTTCTGACCGACCGCGATGCGGCCGGAGTCGATCAGCTCAGCGCGCGCCTCGCCGAAAACTTGGAGCGCTTCACCGGCAGCCGCGTCGATGTCGCCGTCAGTCCGCCGTTTTACGCCTTCGGAAAACTGATACAGGCCTACAGGGAGGTCCAGGCCGCCCTTCTTTCACGCCGCATGGGCGAACCCGGCAGGGTCGTCCGCTTCAGCGACCTGGGCCGGGATGTCCACGGGCGGCTCACCCCTGAGTTTGGACGGTTGCTGGTCTTGGCCGTCGACACCGAAGACAAGAGCCTCGTCCGCGAACTGGTCTTCGACAGAATCGGTTTACGGAATGCCAACGACTGGCTGGTGGTCGAAGTCAAACAAACCGCCGAATACCTGGTGGGGCTGATGTTTCAGCACGCCCAATCTCGGTCGGCCACCCGCTCCACTCTGGCCTTTGAGAGTTTTCAGGGTCTGCTGGGACGGGCGCTCGAAACCCGAGATCTACAAGAGGTCTGCGGCCTGCTCGACCACTGGATTGACGAGGTTTTCATTGAGGAGGCCGCGTCGGGAACCAGCCCATCGATGAAGCAGACCGTCAGAAAGGTCCAGGACTACATCGCCGAGAAGTATTGCGAGAACCTTTCGTTGTCCACCCTGGCCCAGGTCTTCCGGGTCGATGGCTCCTATCTTTCCAAGGCCTTCAAACAGGTGACCGGACTGAACCTCATGGCGGCAATCGCCCAGACGAGAATCGAAAAGGCCGAAGAGTACATCCGCGACCGTGAATTGAGCCTGACCGAGGTGGCCTCATTGGTCGGCTACGAAGAATACGCCTATTTCAACCGGGTGTTCCACAAAGTCGCCGGGGTGAGCCCCAGCGATTACAGAAGCCGTCACGGGAGGACCAGCCATGAACCTGCGTAAAGGGCTTGCTCTGATCTTCTGCCTTCTTTTGCTTGCCTGCACAGACTCCGACAACCAGAGCGCGCCCAGCCGAGGCTCGCGAATCCTGCTGACCGTGTTCGAAGGTCAGTCGACCTCCGATCCAGGCATCGAAGACCTCATCAACAGCCTTGTCGCCAAAACCCTTCCCGACATCGAACTCCGGTGGGAAGTCATGGGCTGGGGAGAGAAGTTCGACGCTCAAATCCACGCCAAATTTGCTTCGGGCGAGGTACCCGACATCATGATTGGAAAGGCGCAAGACGTGGCCACCTACTTTCCTTCGGGAAACCTCGCGCCGATCCGCCCTGAACTGCTGCGAGCGGTCCAGCCAGCTGCGATCCCAACCGTCACCGTGGGCTCCGAGGCCTACGGGCTGCCGTACAACACCTTCTACCAGGGTGTTCTGTACAACAAAGAACTGTTTCGCAGGCAGGGCCTTTCGGTACCCAAGACTCCTGGTCAAATGCGCACCCTGGTGGCCCGCCTGAAAGCCAGGGGCCTGGTTCCCTTTGCCGGAAATTTCCTCGAAAACTGGTACGTGGGCAACATCTTCATGCAGTTCGCCATCGGCGAGCTGTTGGGCCGGTCACCGAATTGGGGCACAAGGTTCCGGGCCGGTCAGGTTTCGTTCGCCGACTCGCCGGAACTGACCCGGTGTTTTTCCCAGGTCAAGCTCATCTTTGACAACACGTGGAGCGACGCCACCGCCATCGACTCTACCGAGTGCGACCAACGCTTCTCGCAAGGCAAAGCCGCGATGTACGTGACGGGCTCATGGACCCTTCACAACGTCAACGCGTTGGAATCGCACCCTGACCTGGGGATCTTCCCCTTCCCCAACACCTCGGGAGACGCCAGGCTCATCTTCGAACCCAACATCACGTTCATGAAGAGTTCCAAGACCGAGCATCCCGAGGCCGTCGACCGTGTCTTGAAAGTCATCTTCGAGAACACCGACTTGGCCTCGAGAATTTCGGAGTTCACCAAGACCTCGACTCTGCTGACGGTGTCCGTGCCCGAAGAGCCCCTGCTCATTCAGAGCGATCTGGACCGCTACCGTAAGCAAGGCCGCATGGTCGACGCCACCGTGGGAAACTCGCAGCTGATTTGGTCGTTCCAGGCCCAAGTCGCCAGCCAGCTGCAGGACTGGGTTCAGGGAAAGGCCCTCCTAGCCGACGTGATCTCCTGGGCCGACCACAACCGAAGCCTCAGCGCCCCGTAATTTCCCGTAAAATCCAAGGCTTTCCTCCCTTTCCGTCCTAACGGCGTTTTGAGAACCCGGCCTAAGGTGGTCCTCAGAATGTTCATCAAGGAGGAAGAAGGATGAAAATCACTCGTATCGCTGGGGCCGCTCTGGCCGTGGCCATGCTGTTCAACGGACTAGGTGCCTGGGCCCAGACTGTCCGGATTCTCGACGGTCAGTCGACCACCGACGCCGGTATCGAAAAGATCATCGACGCGGCCGTGGCCGCCAAGTATCCAGGCATCAAGCTCGACTGGGAGATCGTGGGTTGGGGTACCGAACTGAACGCCAAGGTTCAGCAGTACGTGCAGTCGGGTCTGCCGGACATCATCGTCGGCAAGGGCCAGGACCTGGCCACCTACTCGTCGAAGAAGCTGCTTTCGCCTATCACCGGAAAGCCCTACCTGAACAACGTGCTTCCCGATGCGGTCAAAAGCGCCACCTTTGACGGCAAGACCTACGGGGTCGAATACAACGCCCTCTACCAGGGGGTCTACTACAACAAGAAGATCTTCAAAGACAACGGCATCGCGGTACCCAAGACCCAGGCGGAACTGGCCGCCGTGATCAAGAAGCTGAACAGCCTGGGGATCACTCCCTTTGCCACACACTTCCTCGACACCTGGAGCATCGGCAACATCACGATGCAGTTTGCGATCAACGACATCTTCAACAAAGATCCGTCATGGGCCGAAAAATTCCGGGCCGGCAAGATCAGCTACGCGACTTCTCCCGAAGCCAAGGCCATCTACAGCTATAACAAGCTGATCTACGACAACACCTGGAAGGACGAGACCTTCTCGCTGGCGCAGACCCAGGCCGACGCCCGCCTGGTGCAAGGCAAGGCAGCCATGAAGGTTTCCGGTTCCTGGTCCATCCAGAACTTCCTCGATGTGGATCCCAGCTTCGACTTCGGCGTGTTCCCCTTCCCCAACCAGGCCGGCAACGCCAAGCTAATCTTCGAGCCCAACATCACCTTCATGAAGAGCGCCACGACCAAGTATTCCGACGCGGTCGACAAGGTCTTCGACGCGATCACCAGCAACAAGGAAGCGGCCAAGGCCATCTACGACCTGACCAAGACCGCACCGCTGATCAAGGGCGTGACCCCCAGCTACACCAATCCCAGCCAGAAAGACATCGACGCGCTGGCGGCCAAGGGCCAGCTTGTCGACGCCAACAGCGGCAACCTCCAGTTGGTTTGGGGCGGCTTCCAAGACGAGAACGCCAAGGATATCGCCGCTTGGCTCCAAGGAAGCGAAACCTTGGACCAGGCCCTAAAGGCCGCCGACAGCCGACGAGGCGTGAGCAAACCCTGATCTCGAGAGCTTGACAACAGAGGAGCCCGCGATGGCTCCTCTGTTGCTTCACCAAGGAATTCTTTTATGCCAAAACCTTCCTTTCAGACCGTCAGGACAGCGCAGTTCCTGACTTTGATTGTGCCTGGCCTGCTGCTTTTCACCGTTGGCCTGATTCTTCCCATGTTCCTGGGCCTCTACTACTCCTTCACCAGTTGGGACGGGTATACCAAGGACTTTCCTTTCATCGGTTTCGACAACTTCGTGAGGATCGTTCAGGACCCCCACACCCTTGACGCCTGGGGCTTCACGATTGAGTTCACACTCTGGAATACGATCATCCAGAATGTTCTTGCGCTGTTCTTCGCGGTCATCCTCGACACAGGCCTCAAGGCCAAAACCTTTTACCGGACTGTCTTGTTTCTTCCCTGTCTTGTGGCTCCCATTGTGGCCGGGTTTGTCTGGCAGCACATGTACATCGACGTGCTGCCTGGTTTTGGAAGCCTTCTGGGAACCAAGATCAATTTCGGACTCTTCGGAAAAGCCGACACCGTTCTGGGCGGCCTCCTCATCGTCAACAACTGGCAGTTCATCGGCTACTGGATGCTGATCTACTTGGCCGCGCTCCAGTCGATTCCCGCAGAGCTCTACGAATCGGCCGTCGTCGACGGCGCGGGTTCTTGGGTGCAGTTCGTCAAAATCACCCTACCCATGCTGGCACCGGCGTTCACCATTTGCATAGTGGGGATCACCGCGGGGTCGTTGCGCGTCTATGACCTCTTGGTTTCGGCCACGGGGGGAGGCCCGGGCCGGGCCTCGACGTCGATCATCTTCCATATCTACAACACCGCGCTCAATGCCCAGCAGTACGGCTACGGCTCGGCGCTTTCTGTGTCGCTCATCGTCGTTCTTTTGATCATTGCCTTGGTTCAACTGGGTTACCTGAAAAAGAAGGAGATCCAGCTGTGAACCGATTCCAACCTAACAAGAAACGGAGACAGCTCTCCCATCTCGTCCGCCGGGCATTTTTGCAGCTGTTTATGCTGGTGGTTTCGGCGGCGTTCCTCTTGCCGCTCTACACCGTGATCAATTTCTCGCTCAAAACCAAGAAGGAACTGTACCTCGACAATCCACTGGCGCTGCCGCATGCCTGGTTCTTCGACAACTACTCGAGCGCTCTCGACCGGCTCCACGTCGGGACGACCTTTCTCAACACGTTTCTTTACACGTCCGTCTCTGTGTTCTTTCTGGCTCTCATCTCCGGTGCCGCTGCCTGGGCCATTGCCCGAAACCGTGGCCGCTTTTTCCGATTCACCTATGTCTACTTCCTGTTAGGCATCTTGATCCCGTTTCAGGCGCTCTTTCTTCCCATCTATATCGTGGGAAACGCCTTGCACCTGACCAACACCTTTTACGGCATCATCCTAATGTACGTCGCAACGGGGTTGTCGTTCAGCATCTTCCTGATGACTGGATTTATGACGCAAGTTCCGGTCGAGTTGGAGGAAGCCGCGCAGATCGACGGCTGTTCGATTTACCGCACGTATTTCAGCATTGTGTTGCCGCTTCTGAAACCCGCGATGGCCACCCTGGTCATCCTTCAAGCGTTCGCCATCTGGAACGACTATCTGCTCGCCAGCCTGTTTGTGAGCAGCAGTTCGCTCAAAACGCTGAACGTCTTGTTTCAGCAGCTGTTTTCTACAACCTCCAGCAACTACAGCACGGCGATGGCCGGGGTGATGATTTCCGTGGTTCCCATTTCCATCCTTTTTCTTTCTCTTCAAAAATACTTTATCAAAGGCCTTTCGGCCGGGGCGGTCAAAGGATGAAATCCCTCATAACACCAACCCCTCCCCTGTGGTTTGGAACAGCTGGGACTGCTACGGAGCCATCGAAGGTTCAAAGTACACGGCACGCGAAGTGGCGCACCCGAACGCCATCTGCCCGTGGAACACCGACAGGTACGGCCTCGATCCGGCGCACCCCGGGGCCCAGGATTGCTACGATTCGCTGTTCCGGCTGTACGCAGCCTGGGGTGTCGGCCCCTTCAATCTATCGGACCAGGCGGCGACGGTGGAAGTAGATTGGAAAGCCTAGGGGATCAATGGCCCACAAAGAGTTGTCGATCTTTGGAGCGGCCAAGACGAAGGAAGCTTCCTCCAACGTAGGTCCGTTCAGGCGCGACTATTCGGACGGGTGAGAGTCGCCACGACCAACGCCCAGAAACACGCCGCAAGATTGAACAGAGGAATTTGCAAATCTGACGGAAGACTGTAGGTCAGCGTGACGACGGGCAGCCAGACCACCCAGGTCGAAACCAGCGCCATCGGAAGTCGACGGCGAAAGTAGTCACGCCAGGCAAAGCCGCGAAAGGCAGCGGCTTTGAACCCTGAATTCTTCCAGTGATAGGAGAGGAGCTGCAGGCTGGCGGCCCAGAACAGGTTGTAGACGAACATGTCGACAGCGACCTTGGCTGCCACCGTGGCAAAGGTCGGATCGTTGCCGAACAGAAAGCCCTGAAAACGGTAGAGAGCGTCGATTTCGAGCCCTCGATACGCCCAAAAGCCGGTCATGAAGACAAGAGTCGCCCAAGTCGAATCCTTTCGCGTGGCGGGACGCGACCACAGGAAAACGAAGGGAATCACCCCGGCGAACACGCCCGTTGCAACAATGCTGTACAAAAACCCGCCCTCGGACTTCCAGCGGGCAATCTCGTCGAACGCTGGCCGCGCCGGGCCGACCGCATAGTAACAAAACACGATGACCGCTGCGATGCCCCAAAGTACAAGGCCCGGCGCGAAGTTGCTCCGAATGGCCGCGAGGGCATCTTTCCACAGGGGTCTTGGTTGATCGGCAGCGTCCATAAGAACTTCCTTGCTCGTGCGTGTACGTTTACACTAGCAGAAAGTTGGGGTTCAAGGCAACCCGCTTGGCGTCCAAGCGGCAACCACCTGAAGGGCTTGCTCGTGCGTTCGGGTTTGAAAGAGCCGTTCCCGGAGAACGAGGTACTCGTCTGGTCCTCTCGTGTAGACTTTGAAGAACGCCTTGAGCATATCAAAGCTCTTGACGCCGCCCCAAACCCTTCGGTGTTCTTCAATATGCTGGACAAGGGTCTTTTTGCGTTCAGGCCAGGGGGCGTTTTCGAAGGACAGGTGAGGCCGTTCCCGGCGAAAGATATTGGGGTCTTGAAAAATCCCGCGGCCGACCATCAAACCGTCGACCCGAGTTTCGGCAAAACGCCGGTCAAGATCGCCGGCAGAAAACAGATCGCCGTTGCCAACAATCCGGGTGGCTTTCTGCATTTGGTCGCGAAGCGCCACAACCCGGCCAATCGCCCCCCAATCCGCCTCGCCTTCCGACATCTGTGCGGCGATCCGACCGTGCACAGTCAGCACCGGAAGCCCCATTTCGAGAAGCAGGCCGGCCCACTCTTCCGTTCTCGGCGCCTTGACACCCAGCCGTGTCTTCACCGACACGGGCTTTTCCCCGGCGCTTTCCTGGGCGGCCAGAATCAGCTCCTTGGCCAGCGACGGTCTGTCGATCAGGCCCGAACACTCACCTCGCCTCACGACCTTGTGCGCTGGGCAGCCCATGTTGATGTCGATGCCATCGAACCCAGAGCGCAGGAGTACTGGAATCGCGCGGCGGTAGGCCTCGGGGTCGTTGCCCCAGATCTGGGCGATCAGGTAGGGTCTGGCGGCCCCATCTGATCGCCTTGGAGAATCGCTTTGCGATTCTCCGGGCGTGGCTTCCCCGTCGTGAAGACCAAAGGCTTTGAACTCTACGGGGTCGATATACGCCCGCTGCCTAGCGAACTTCCGTTTCTTGTGGAAGAGCTCGCTAGCGTTGATGAACTCGCTCATGAACACGTCAGGGGCTCCGCGGCCGAAAATCAGGTGCCGGAAGACCGTGTCGGTCACATCTTCCATGGGGGCCAAGACGGTAAATGGCCGGGGCAGAGACGTCCAGAACGAAGGAGCAGGCAACAACGACATGGGTCCGTAGTCTATAAGAGGAAACCGGCAGGTGTCCAGCCTCGCGGTTTCCTCAGACCGTCGCCATACCGCTTTCGCTTCCGTCCACCGGGGGACAAAGAGGGCCGCACATCGCTTCCCGCTCGACGTCGCGAGCCGGTCCGGAAGCTGGGTGTGCGGACTCGGGTAGAGCTCCCCTCAGAGTGCGCAGATTCAACGGTCTCGGCGGGGGGAGGCTGGGGTCAATGGGAGCCTCCTGGTAGCGAACGCTCGAAAAAATCCTGCGAAAATGATCCAAAGAATCCATACAAAGCCTCCTAGTGTGTTCAAATACTGCAACCGGTTGCAAATGCTTCCAAAAAAAACCTCAAGCTGAACCTCGCCGGACCAACTCCACGGGCATCACCACGTGGCTGACTTGGCCGGTTTCCAGAAAGCGGACGAGTCCCTGGGCCAAGGCCCGTCCCGCCTCGGGAATGTGCTGTCTGACAGTGGTCAGCGGTGGTGAGACGTACGAAGCCAGCATCAAATCGTCAAAGCCGACGATGGCCACCTCTCGCGGAATCGAGAGGCCTTGGTCGCGGACCGCCTTCATGGCACCGATGGCCATCAGGTCACTGTGAGCGAAAACGCCGCGGGGGCGAACCTTTTGCGCCAGCAGATCGGCCATCGCGGCCGTTCCCGATTCCTCAGAGTAGTCGCCGTAACGAAGATACTCCTGCCGGAAAGGCGTTTGTGTTTCTGAGAGCGCCGCCGTAAAGCCAGCCAGACGATTTTGGACCTCCCCTTCGTCGCTGGGACCGCCTATGACCGCCAAAGGACCTCCCAAGGTCGACAAGTACGTGCCGACGAGTTTGCCACCCTGAAAGTCGTCGGCGCAAACCGAGGGAAACGCCGCGAAATTGGTTGTGGCGCCCCACGTGATGAACGGAGCCTTCTCGAGAATCAAGTTCTTGATATGGTTGGTCTTGCGAGTGGACGTCATCAGGACAAACCCGTCGACTTGTCCGCTGTCGAGGAGTTTTCGCACCCAAGAGTAATCCTTGTAGTCGATGGCCTTGATCAGCATCTCGTAGCCCAGTTCGTGCAAACCTTGAGACACCCCGCCCATAATCTCAAAACCGAACAGATCGCTCGCCTGACAGCCGTCGGCAATGTTGTGGGTCACAAAGGCAATGGTCTTGCTCGCCCGGTTGGTGAGGCGCTGCGCCGAGACGTTCTTGCTGAACTGGTGGTCTCGTGCCGTCTCGGCGACTCTCCGCCTAGTCTCTTCGGCGATGACGGGGTTGCCGTTCAACGCCCGCGACACCGTGGATTTCGAGAGTCCCATGAGCCGAGCCAGATCTTCGATAGTTTTGACGCCTGATTCTCTCATTTCTTGCAACCGGTTCCAATTTATCGCGCGGTACCGCCGAAGTCAAGATCAACCGTTCTTTTCTTGGAGAAACCTTGGAGCAATCGACGGCACCGGAGTAGACTGACGGCATGCTCCTCCCCATCAAACGCTTTGGAACCACCGCACGGTGGTCAGACGCGACAGTCCACCGCGGCGTCGCCTACATTGTCGAAGTTCCCTCGACGCCTTCGGCGAGCACCGAGGCCCAATGCCGCGAGGTCCTGGCTCAGTTGGAGGCCACGCTTCTCAAGGTCGGCAGCGCTAAAGACCAACTGCTGATGTGCACAATCTTTCTTGCCCACATGGCCGACCGTAACGCCTTCAACGAAGTCTGGGATGCGTGGCTTATTCCTGGAACCGCCCCCGTGCGAGCCTGCGTTGAAGTCGGTCTGGCGGATCCTGCCTACAGGGTCGAGATCCAGGCCATCGCCGCTGTATAAAAAAAGCCACCCTTTCGGATGGCTTTGACGTTGCTAGGCTAGATGTCTGCTAAGAGTCTACTGGAGAACTCCCGGCAGGGAATTCCTCCAAGTAGTTCGAGGCGAAACCTCGAACTACCAGCGACCGCCGCCGCCGCCGTTCGAGCCGCCGCGGTCACCCTTGGGCTTGTCGTTGGCTTCGCTGACGCGAATCTGGCGACCGTCGAGGGTCTGGCCGTTCATGCCGCTGATCGCGGCAGACGCCGCCTGATCGGTGGCCATCTCGACGAAACCGAAACCCTTCGAGCTGTTGGTGTAGCGGTCGATCACGACGGAACACGCCGCCACATCGCCATAAATCGAAAAGGCGTGACGGAGAGTGTCATCGTTGGTCTGAAAACTGAGGTTGCCGACATAGATTTTTTTTGCCATGGGAAACATCCTTGATCCGGGAGCAGAAACCCCCGGGATTTGATCGGTCCGCCGACGGCGGACCTTCTGCCTCGGGGGCCAGCGATCAAGAAGCGAACGAACGTTTCCTAAAAACCTTGCCGAACGTTGGAAGAAGCGTCCTGATTGTCGGTCATTGCCCTCAAAGAGTCAAGGGAGAGGCCGAGGTTCCGTTTCGCTCAGTATACCAAACCAATCTGGCGGCGGACTTCGTCGAGGACCTTCATGATCGAAACGGTCTCGTCGAGGGGCATCAGCGGGCTTTCCTTGAGGCCGGCGCGAAGACACCTGACGAACTCCGCGGCCTCTTCTCGCAGGCCATGCCCCGGATAGTCGTTCTTGAAGTGCTGAAGAACCCGGCCGTCTTTGGCGGTCATCGTAAACGACGTCGGGGCGTAGAACGTCCGGTCAATCTCGATCCTGGCCTCGGTACCTACAATGAAGGCCCGGTTGGGTGTCGCCGCGTCGAGGGTCGTATTGAGCACGGCGTGCGCACCAGAGGTGTATTGAAGGAGGATCGAAGTCTGGCCATCGACTCCCGTGAAGGTTCTGTCGCTAACGGCAGTGATCTTTGAGGGCGTCCCCAAAACCAGGTTGGCAAACGAAACCGGATAGATTCCCAAATCTAGCAGAGCTCCCCCGCCCAGCTCGGGGGCGAACATGCGTCCCTTGGGATTCACCGGTATGGCTTGTCCGTGATCGGCCCCAACCGTCGTGATCTTGCCTAAGGTTCCCGCAGCCAGGATCTTGCGGATTTGAGCGATATGAGGAAGAAATCTCGTCCACATCGCTTCCATAAGGAGAAGCCCTTTCTTGCGGGCCAACGAGACCATCTCGGTTGCCTCCTGGGCGCTCATGGCAAACGGTTTCTCGACGAGTACAGCTTTTCCGGCGTTCAGGGCCAATAAGGTGTTGGGGTGATGCATCGGGTGCGGCGTCGAGACGTAGATGCCGTCGACCGCGGCGTCAGCCACCAAGGCCTCGTAGCTGGCGTGAGCCCGCTCAACACCAAACGCAGAAGCAAAGCTTTTTGCCGAGTCTAGGGTTCGTGACCCAACGGCGACCACGCTTTGGTCGGGAAGATTCTTGACGTCGGCGGTGAAGGCCTTGGCGATACCGCCGGTTCCAAGAATGCCCCAGCGAAAAACAGAAGGTTTGTCCATACTCCGAGGATACACGCAACCCGGACTTTTGCCACGATCTGGGCAAACGCTTTGTTTCTCAGTATTCTGACATTCTATGGACGACCGTCCCACCTCCCGCCGAGCGTCGATCTTGTTGCGTGTCGCCTTGATCTTGGGTTTTGTGGTCCTGCTTGGGGTCACGGCCAAGGTCTTCTGGGATTCTGAAGTCACCCGAAAGGCCGAAAAAGCGTCTCTGGAGGGGCGTCTGGCGTCGCTCGAACTGAAGGTCTCCTCCCTTCAGAAAGTCCTTGAGACGGCGCAAAACGAAAATAGCGCTTTGAAGTCTCAAATGGAGGGCAACCTTCTTACCCTCCAAGACATCTACTTCGACGCGCTGAAAAAAAATGATGGGCTGATTCCTGTTTGGCGCGACCCGAGGCCCGGCCGCCGGGCCTACCTGACCTTCGACGACGGTCCGACCGAGAACACGGCGTTCGTGCTCGACGCGCTGAAGGCCCAAAAAGTCAGGGCGACGTTCTTTGTGAACGGCCGCCCCGAGTGGGCCTCACTCTACCGCCGCATCGTGCAAGAGGGGCATCACCTGGGAAACCACACCTACACCCACGACTACAACCTCATCTACACGTCGGTCACGGCCTATATTCAGGACACCGACAGGCTCGACGCCTTTCTTTCGTCGTTGGGGTTGCCACCCTCGCGCCTCTACCGCTTTCCCGGCGGGGCTAAGAACGAGGTCGCTGCCCGGCTCGGGGGTCCCGATTTGACAGGAAGAATCACGGCGTCGCTGGCCGACAGGGGGTATCACTTCTACGAGTGGAACGTTTCCGTGGGAGAAGGCGAGAGCCGTCCCGAAAGTCGTCTATTCCCCAACAGCGACATTCAAAAGAACATCCTTGCCCAGGTGAAGAACAAACGCGTGGCCGTCATCCTGCTCCACGACGGTCCGGGCCACCGCGAAACCGCCATCGCTGTTCCAGGAATCATCAGTGACCTGAAAAAGCTGGGGTTCAGCTTCGAAGTGCTACCGTAGGATTTTCCACGCTGAGGCGCAGAGGTAACAAGAGACAAAGGAGCTCCTTACTGCCCGCGTTTGTAGTTTTTCATATTATTCCGAATGAAAGCAACAAGCTCGGCCATAGGGACCCGTTCTTGTTTCATGGAATCGCGGTAGCGGATGGTGACCGTATTGTCTTCCTTGGTCGTGTGGTCGACGGTTACGCAGTACGGAGTGCCGATCTCGTCCTGTCTGCGGTAGTTCTTGCCGATGTTTCCTGTGGGTTCCAGCATGGTGGCGAAGTCTTCCCTCAGCTCCATTTCAAGCTTCTGCGCGATCTCGAGCAGACCGTCCTTCTTGACGACGGGCATGACCGCCACCTTGACCGGCGCCAGGTTCGGGTGGAAATGGAGCACCGTCCGGACATCGCCCTCGCCTAGAACCTCTTCTTCGTAGGCGTCGGTGAGCACCATCAGCACGCTTCGGGTAAGGCCGGCGCTGGTTTCAATCACGTAAGGCAGGTAGCGTTCCTGAGTCTCCTGATCGAGGTATTCCTGCTTGTCGCCTGAGAACTCCTGGTGCCGCCGCAGGTCGTAGTCGCTACGGCTGTGGATGCCTTCGAGCTCCTGCCAACCCATGGGGAACAAAAACTCGATGTCGAACGCGTTGATGGCGTAGTGCGCCAGCTCGTCCTTGCCGTGCTGGTGAAACCGCAAATGTTCGGGAGCAATCCCCAGTTTGTTAGAGTAGTAGTCAATCCGGCTCTGCTTCCAGTATTCGAACCACTTGGGCTCCTGTTTCGGATGAATGAAGAACTGCATCTCCATCTGCTCAAACTCGGCGGTGCGGAAGATAAACGCCTTGGTCACAATCTCATTGCGGAACGCCTTACCGACTTGCGCGATGCCGAAGGGAACCTTGACCCGGCTCGAACTGACCACGTTCTTGAAATTGACGAAGATCCCCTGCGCCGTTTCGGGTCTCAGGTAGATCAGACTGGCGGTCTCCTCGACCGGACCAATGTGTGTCGTAAACATCAGGTTGAACTTGCGCGGCTCGCCAAGACTGTCACGCGTGCCGCAGGTCGGACACGCGCCCTTGATGTCAATGTGGTCGGCCCGGAAGCGGCCCTTGCACTTCTTGCACTCCACCAACGGGTCGGTGAAGTTCTCTACGTGTCCGGAAGCGTGCCACACGCGCGGATGCATGAGTATCGCGGCGTCGAGACCAACGATGTTGTCGTGCAGCTGCGTCATCTCCCGCCACCAGACGGCCTGGACGTTCTTCTTGAGCTCGACCCCCAGCGGACCGTAATCCCACGCCCCCGACTGCCCCCCATAGATTTCGCTCGACTGGAACACGAAGCCCCGCCGCTTGCTCAGCGACACGAGCTTCTCCAGGGTGACTTTTGCTTTCTCTTGGTCTTTGGTCTCAGCCATCTCGTTCTCCAATAAGTCTTTGTTGTCATTCTTGGGCGTGCCCCGCCGCGCTGCGGCGGGTCGTCGTCCTACGGGCTCGCTGCGCTCGGCTACCCCGGCTCCACCGGGGTGATCCGCGCCCCCGAGGGGCGCGCCCTTCGGCCGACTCACGCGGAACGCGTCAGTTTACCAGAACCCGAGCCAGATTGTCGACCCGGCTTGCGGCAGGATTTCTACAGAGAGACAAGATTGGAAGGATTAATGCCAATTCCGAACGATCGTGATTGAATGAAGAGCAGTCTGCCTATACTGTGAACCAAAGAAAAAAAAACCTCTTCAAAAGGCAAATCTGGATCGAGGCATCAAACAGGAAAGGGATGGAAGTTATGAAAGAAGTCATTTCGAGACTGGCGCTGAGTTGTGTCCTGGTAGGGTTTCTCTTCTTCTCAGCTTGCCAATCTACGCCCATTGAACTGGTGAATCATCAATACTTAGGAACAAATTCCCTATACCCCGCCGCGTATGGAGCCATGAAAACTGTCCTTGGGAAATCTGTCAATTTCACGGAGATCGATCTTGTGAAGAATGAATTGACAATACAGGACTTCGAATTCAAGGAACCTGGCTACGACTATGTGCCTGGAGAGCTCCAGAGAAAGATTGATTTGACACTGACCTCTAGCGAGGGCAGATTAATCGCTAAAGTTGACAACCCCCGCCTATGGTTCCCAACCGCAATTCCTCTGGTGTGGTACTGGAGGCCTTACCCTGTCGGCGCTACCACTGCTGATAATGACAACACACTGATCCGTCTTAGGAACCGACTGAACGACACCATGGCGGCAATACTGGTAGACGAGGCTTCCTATGGAAAGGCCCGGGAAGCGTGTCTCTCCGATTGGGACTTTCTCTCGGTCACCATGAGGGACACCGAGAACATGGCATCAGGGACGTTCGTTCGAGATCTTCAGTCGAACAAACCGGTCCGTATTTCCCTTGTGGTTCAGTCGGTCAATGTCAACGAACAAAAAATCGAAGGAAACATCTACAAATATGTGGTCGCCGCGTCGGACACGCCTTCAGCGAAGAAGGGTACAAGACATAATTTTCTCTACTTCACAAACGATGATGCCGCCGCGGACCTAAAGGTCGGCTCCAGCGTAACGAGGTTCATCAGGATAGTAGCGGCAAATCTTGGCGAGCACAACGAACTCGTGCTGATGCTCGTTCCTCCAAGATCTCAAAACTAGATAGATAAGCGCCTTGAGAACCCGACCAAGGACTCGTTGTCTAGCAGTGCTGCAGGGGGAACGGATCACGATGCGCGGGTTTTCCAACGGTCGGGAAACTTTTCGAGCTCGAATCCTTTGTCTCAGTTCATGACGTCAAAGCATTGATTCGAGACTGAACCCTTTGGGCTTCTTCTGGTTTGCCGGCCTGCTTCCAGGCCTCCACGGCCTCCGCAAGCGCTTGCAGCCTAAACTCAAGCGGAACCCCCGGTCCCGCCGTATTCTCTGCCGCTTCGCGTTGACGGGCACCCGACGCCAGATCACCTTCTTTGTCGGTCACCTGTGCCAGAGCCCAGCGGGCTCTGAAAACCGAAAGGTCATCGCCCAGGTTCGCTGCGGCTTCGAGGGCGGTCCGCGCTTCGGCCAGCTGGCCTCGACCCAGGTTCCATCGGCCCCAAATAGCCAGCGCCTGTGACCTCTGACTGGTCCACGGTGCCGAACGGCTCAGCTCCCCCAACTCCTTCTTCGCCGCCTCGGCATCGGAATCCAGCCGAGATTGGGCCCAGATCAACGCGAACTCTGCAGCGACCTCCGGGGCTAGGTTCCAGGTCTGCGAGGCCGTCACCAAGGCCTCAAGGGTCTTGGGAAACGCCAGAGCCGCCGTCGCGGCGGCTCTGGCCACCGGCGCTGATGACGGTTTGGTCCCGAACTTGCGGAAGTAATCGGCGTACCTGTCCAGGGCTTCTTGGGGTTTGCCGCCGGTCAGCAGCGCGCCCGCTGCCCGAGGCAGAGCCGCTTCCGCTACGGCCGAAGTCGGGTGCTTCTGAAGCAAGGTGGTAAAGGCCCTGACGGCCCAATCGTTCAGACCCATCGCTGTCGCCGCCTGGCCCCAACGGTACCACGCCTCCGGACTGGGAACCGCGGCCTCAAGAGTCTCCAGCTGGTCCCAGCCTTCCTGGGTTCGCCCCAGACGCAACAACGCGGTGGCTATCCCTTCTCGGGTTTCCGCGAGAAACTGTCCCTTGAGAGACCCGACCCGGCTTTGCCAGACCTGCAAGGCCTGGTTCCAGTCCTTAGCCGAGAACCAGACCAAACCCTGACGGTAGAGCGCCTCGGCAACCCTGGGTTGGTCGGCGTAGGCCGCCGCGTACCTTCGGTAGGCTTCGGCGGCCGATGCCGTCGAACCGGCCCCGGTCCTTGCCTCGGCCAGCGACCACAGGGCTTTCGCCTTTTCGGCTGGATCGGTCAGCGCGGTTTCGGCCTGGGTGAAGTCTTGGGAAGCCTCGTCGAAAAGCCGGGCCTGGAGCGCGTTACGGCCCAGGGCAGCCCAAGCCGCGCCCGACCAGACCCCACGAGGGTCTTCGCGCAGCAACCTCTCTAGACTGCTTCGCGCCAGGTCGGTTTGACCGGCGTTCACAAAACTGACGCCTCGGGCCAAAAGAGCGCGCTCGTAGAGGTCCCCCGACTTGAGGTCTTGAACAAGGCCGTAG
This sequence comes from uncultured Spirochaetales bacterium, assembly GCA_964475005.1. Lineage (GTDB taxonomy): Bacteria > Spirochaetota > Spirochaetia > JABEVK01 > JABEVK01 > JAIFLN01. The sequence continues at coordinate 18,579 of CAYYUZ010000018.1, read as the reverse complement.
AACCACGCCTCGGCGCGGGCGGGTTCCTGACGGCGCAGGTAGACAAGTCCGGTCTGGTAGCGTGCCTCGCCGGCTTGAGGGGCTTTCGGGTAGTCCTTGAGAAGGCGGCTGAAATCGACAAGCGCCCTGGTGTCGTCGACCTCGATAAAGGAACGACCCCTAGACAAAAGCCATTCGGGCATCTTTGAAGATTGCGGAAACCCGCCAACCAGCCGGTCCCAGGTTCTCCTGGCCGCGGACGCATCACCGGCCTTGGCACGGTCAAGCGCGGCCCTGTGCCAGGCGTCTTCACGGCCCGGTGCATCGGGGTGGACGGTGGCCCAGTCATCGAGGGCTTGGGCCGCATCGCTCCAGTGGCCCGATTGCTCGACCAGGTAGGCATAGCGCAAAATGGCCGAGGTTCCCAGCGACGCTCCCGGCCCCTGCGAGGCTCTGAGCCACCAGGTCGGCTCGGGCTTGCCCAGGTCTTCGGCGGTGCGGGCCCGGTTGGAGGCGAGTTCCTGCTTCTTGGCGACATCGACTTCGCGGCCCCAGAGGGCCTCCAAAACCTTGGCCAAGTTCTTGCGGTCTCCCATTCCCAGATAGATGGGTACCCGCCGGCTGTCCCAGCGGTCGGCCTCGGCCCCAAAGGTCTGCGCCGACGACTCCACAAGCGTCAAGGCCTCCGGCAATTTGCCGAGGGTTGTCAACAGGTCCACAGACTGTGTCCGCGAATACAGATCCCAGCGGCTCCCGGGGTCGGATTCCGACGAGGACCGGTAACGAGCCAGAGCCTGCGAGGGTTGCGAGGCCTTTCGGTCCAGGTCGCCCCAGACAGCCCACGCTTGGGCCAGCAGGGTGGCCTCATGGCTGTTCTTCGTGAAGGTTTCAAGCCCAGCGCGTGCCGAGGTCTCGTCTCCTAGAGCGATCTTGGCTAGCGCTAAATTCAAGAGCGCCCGAGTGGTGAACGGCTCCTCTTCAGGAAACTGAGCCTGTCCGGCCAGCTCACGGGCGGCAAGCTCCCATTGTTTGGCCGCCAGCGCCGCGGTCCCTTTCCAGTACGGCAACCGCTTGGCGTACACCGATTGCGGCCAAGTCCTGTCGAGCTTCTGAAACGAATCGAGGCTGGCTTTCGGATCGCCAAGCTGGTACAGGGCGACGGCCCGGAGGAACGCGGCGTCGACCGCCTGCGCGTCTTCCGGACTTTCTTGCAGAAACTTCCCAAGAAGGAGAGCGGCCGATTTCCAATCCTGGTGCCCAAACGCGTTCTTCGCTTCGTCGAACGAGACCGTGAAGCCTCCCGCAGTCACCCCGACAAGAAGGACCGCGACGAGGAAGCGTCTCACTTCAGCGGGCACCGGCCAAAGGCGACTCGGTCGAAAGCGGTTGGAATTTCTGTATCCGGAGCGCCAGCTTGTCCTGGCGAAGCTCCACCGTGATCTTGTCTCCGCTTTCCAACTGACCTTGAAGGATTCGCGTCGACAGCATGTCCTCCAGTTCCTTCTGCAGGGTGCGCCTCAGGGGACGGGCCCCATAGGTCACATCGTAGCCCTTCCGAATCAGCCAGTTCCTGGCCTTCGGGGTGACTTCGATGTGAAGGTTGCGGCCCAGAAGCCGTTCACGGATCTCTCCCAGCATAAGGTGGAAGATGCTCTCGACTTCCTTGTCGGTCAAAGCGTGGAACACCACGATCTCATCGATACGGTTGACGAACTCTGGCCGGAACATCCGCTTGAGCTCGGTCATGGCCGACGACTTGATCTGCGCGTGGCTCAGCATGCCTCCGGTCTGGAACCCCAAGGCACCCGTGTTGGTAATCTGCCGCGCTCCCGCGTTGCTTGTCATGATGATCAGGCAGTTGCGGAAACTGACCGTATGACCCAAGTTGTCCTGCAGCTCGCCCTCTTCCAGAATCTGGAGCAAGAGGTTGAACACGTCGGGGTGCGCCTTTTCGATCTCGTCGAGCAAAACCACGCTGTAGGGCCTGCGCCGGATCTTTTCCGTCAGCAGCCCGCCCTCTTCGTAGCCCACGTAGCCGGGGGGAGCCCCGACCAAACGGCTGACGTTGTGCTTCTCCATGAAGTCAGACATATCGAGACGAATCAGGCTGTCGGTGCTGCCAAACAAGAATTCGGCGAGGGTCTTGGCCAAGAGTGTCTTTCCGACACCCGTGGGTCCCAAGAAGATGAAACTTCCCAGGGGTCGTTTGGGAGAATTCAGGCCGGTTCGACTGCGACGGATCGACGACGCGATGGCCTCGATAGCCTCGTGCTGACCAATCACTGACTGATGAAGCACGTCTTCGATCGCCAGGAGCTTGTCGGCCTCGGTCTGGGCAATCCGGCTGATGGGAATTCCAGTGATGTCGGCCAAAATGTTCTGAATGTCTTCGGCACCCACAACGCGCGGATCCCCGTCTGGCCCCTGTTCCCAGCGAACCTTCAGATCCTCGATTTCCTGCTTAAGTTTACGCACGTCGTCACGGATCGAAGCGGCCCGTTCGTAATTCTGGCTGTTGACCAGCTCGTTCTTCTCGCGGGTCAGCAATTCCACCTGGGCTTCGAGGTCTTGAATCTCCCGCGGCCTACCGTTGGAGGCGATCTTCTTCTGGGCGCCGGCCTCGTCGAGCAGGTCGATGGCCTTATCGGGAAGCGAGCGGTCGCTAATGTAGCGGCTCGACAGATGCGCCGCGGCCTCGATGGCTTCCGGCGTGTAGATCACATTATGGAACTCGGCGTAGCGTTCGCTGATTCCGTGGAGAATTTCGACTGCGTCTTCCACGGTCGGCTCGCCGACAAGAACACTCTGGAACCGCCGTTCCAACGCGGCGTCGCGCTCGACGTGCTTTCGGTACTCCGCCAGCGTTGTGGCCCCGATGCACTGAATCTCGCCCCGGCTGAGGGCCGGTTTGAGCATGTTGGAAGCGTCAATCGCGCCTTCGGCACCTCCGGCGCCGATGATGGTATGCAGTTCGTCGATGAATAAGATGACATTGCCGACGGCGGCAATTTCTTTCATCACGCGCTTGAGTCTTTCTTCAAATTCGCCGCGGTATTTAGTTCCGGCGATCAGGGCCGCCAAATCCAGAATCATCACCCGTTTACCCAGCAGCACCTCGGGTGCTTCGCCCGAAACGATCCTTTGCGCCAATGCTTCGACAATGGCTGTCTTGCCGACGCCGGGTTCGCCGATCAGCACAGGGTTGTTCTTGGTTCTTCTGGCCAGGATCTGAACCAGCCGCCTGATCTCGCGTTCGCGGCCCACTACTGGATCCAGGGTCTTCTTCTGCGCCAGGGCGGTCAAGTCGCGGCTGAATTCGTCGAGGGTCGGAGTGGTTTTCTTGACCCCGGTTCCCGCGCGTTTCCAGCGCGGGTCCTCACCGGCGGGGGTCGCCGGGCGCTCTTCCTTCGTGCGGCTGCTCTGGCCGCCCGAGAGATCGCTGATGACCTCGCGCAGACCCTCAATGGTCACGGTCTTGCCGGCCAGGTAGTTGGCCACCACGCTCCCCTGCTCGGCGACGGTCGCCAGAAGCAGGTGTTCGGTGCCAATGTACTCGTGCCCCAAATTCCGGGCCTCGTTGGCGCTTTCCTCAAGAATCTTCTTTCCCCGTTTGGAGGGGGGGACGTCGCCCAGAATGAACCCTGATGGCTTGCGGGGAATGGTCTTTTCGATCTCGGCCTGAAGTTCTGACAGGTCGAGGTTGAGCGATCTGAGCGCTTTGTATCCGATTCCCTCACCGTCCTTGAGCAAGGCCAGGATCACGTGTTCAGGGAGGAGGAGATCGGAATGGAACCGCCGAGCTTCCTCTTGGGCCAATACGGTCAAGATCCGCTGGGCGCGTTGGGTCAGTCCTTTGAACATGGGCTCCTCCTCCTTTAATATAACGGAAAATGTCAGGAGAGTTCTAGTTTCTTTAGCTCAAGTTCTGGGCCGCCAGGGTGTTTGACCAGCCAAGAGCGGTGAACTGTCTTTTTGAAATCCTTGGGCACCGTGAAGGAGCTGATTTCTTTGACCTCGCACGGCGGCAACCCCTCGTCGTTCCAGCGAAACTTCTGGAAGTTGGTGCTGAACAGCAGAACGCCGTCGGGACTGAGCATTTTCAGACCTCGTGCGATCAGCTCGGGGTGGTCCCTCTGCACGTCAAAGGTTCCGTCCATCTTTTTCGAATTCGAGAAGGTGGGAGGATCAATCACGATCAAATCGAACCGCAGTTTGGTTTCGGTTCTTAGAAACTCGAGCACGTCGCGCCGCAGGTACCTGTGCCGTGGACCGGCCAATTCGTTGAGTTCGAGATTCTCCTTCGCCCAGTCGAGGTATTTCTGACTGAGGTCCACGGTTGTGGTTTCAAAGGCGCCCCCGTGAGCCGCGTAGACCGTGAAACTGCCCGTGTAGGCGAACAGGTTGAGCATCTTCAGACCGCCGGCCAGGTCACGCACGTAAGAACGGGTCCAGCGGTGATCCAGAAACAGGCCGGTGTCGAGGTAGTCGCTCAGGTTGACCAGGAATTTCAGCCCGCCTTCGCGCACGGTGATCCTTTGATTGGCCTCGTCGACCTTCTCGTACTGGTCCTTGCCGCGCTGTTTCTGCCGTGTCTTGACGAAGATCTTGGCGCGGGCGATTCCGGTAGCCTCCGAGGCCAGATCGATCAGCTCCTCGGGAATCTCGTCCTCTTCACGGTCGGTCAGGGCCGACCAAACAAGCCTGTCCTCGTAAAGATCGATCAGGTAGGGAAAAGCGGCGTCCTCCCTATCGTAGATCCGAAAACACGAAACCCGGTTCTTCGAGGCCCAATGGCGCCGCTCCTTTAGCTGGCGAACAAGCCTGTCGATGAAGTCGTAGGCTCCCGTCAAAGGTAGCATTTGGGCTCCAGTCCTTCCATGAAGGCGTAGAGCTCCACGTAGGGTTTCACGGGGCTGGCCTTGATTTTGGGGAAGAGCACCTCTTCGACCTGGAAGAATCCGACGGTCTCGGTCATGTGGACGTCGATGCGGATCGGTGTTCTTTCCCCTGGGATGATGTTGACCTTCTCGACAGCGGCGGCCGAGTACTTGTGGATGTCGCCCAGCCTGGCGTCGGTGCTCAGCATCATGGGTATCCGCGCCCGCCCTTTCTCCATGTCACAACCGTCGGCGACGAGGATCAGCCCCGCCTCCAGCGAATGGATGTGGATGGTAGCCATGTGGCCCATGATGCATTCCATGGCCAAGGAACGCAGGATCACCCGCTTGGCCAGCGAGGAGGGGTAGAGCTGAATCAGGAGTCTTTCCAGAATCGGCTGAGCCAGCCAGATGCCTGTGTTTTCGTGGAACGACCTTCCGATGCTCATGCCCACGTCGTGAAGGAACGCCGCCATGACCACGGCCGTGAGGCTGTCGTCGAAGGTCCCCACCTCTTCTTTTTCAAGGCTCAATGGAATTCCTTTGGCCTGGAGGAAGATCGCCATTTTGACGGTGTTGTAGGTCACTTTGCGCATGTGGACGGGGCCGTGGTCGTTGTAGCCGAGCCGTTTGATGCTGACGATGTTGGAATAGTCTTGAAGGGCGGCGATTTCGGGGTCGTCGCGGAGCAGGCGGTAGGCCGCTAAAGGCACCGGATGGTCGATAAGCCGGGCCTCGATTTTGTCATTGAACTGAAGTTCTTTTGGTGAATGCAATTACGTGTCCTTATTCTTGATCTGTGCGATCATCTTGGGGGCTACAGGGTCGTCGGGATCGTATTCGAGAACGGTCTCAAAGAACCCTAAGGCCTCGTCGAGTCTCTGGGCGCGCAACGCCAGGACGCCGAGGTTGGAGATGATCTTTGTATTTTCGCCGTCAAGGCGGAGGGCCCGCTCCAACAGGCGGCGGGCTTGGTTGAACTCGCCGAGTTCCATGGTGCAGATGGCCATTTCGTTGTAGGTGTCGATTTGATCGCCGCCGCGGTCAAGGGCGGTTTGAAAAGCGTCGAGTGCAGGCTGCCATTGGCTCAGCCGGCGCCGGGCCCAGCCGAGAAGGAACCAGGCGTTCCACACCTGAGGATGTTCCTTCAGGAATTCATCCAGGCGTTGGATGCCTTGCTCTTCCTGCCCCAAGAGGATGAAGTCGTAGGCTTCCTTGAACAGGTTGTCGAGGCGCTGCTGGCGCTCGGCGCTATCCAGAGCCTTTCGCGCCACGCCAATTTTCGTGGTGTCTTCCTTGGCCAGTTCAAAAAAAGCGTCAAAAAGGCCGCGGGCTCGCTCCACATTCTTCTGTTTCAGATGGAAAAAACCAGCATAGAAGTAGGCATCGGGCAAGGGCGGAGTGGTGACCAGCGCCTGGCTGAACTTCTTCTGGGCCTGGGTCAGCAGGTCTTCGGCCTCGGCCGATTTGCCCCGCTGGCTCAGCGCCTCGGCCTCCTCGTCGTACAGCAACGCCAAATTGAGCAGGGTTCTTGGGTGGCTGGGGTCGAGTCCTTCAAGGGCCAGGAAGATCTCCTCGGCCAACGCAAAGTCCTTGGCCTGGGCCTTCACAATGCCAGTGGCCGAAAGCTCCTGCCAAACCTCGGGACGAACCGCCAAAATGAAGTCGCGGTAGTAGGCGAAGTCTGTGTGATTTCTTTCCCAAGCCATGATCTTGAGCATGGCGGCAACAATCTGTTCCCAGCTCAGCTCAGCAAGATTGGGAACCTCATCGGACCGGCCGGCCGACCATCGTCCTTCTACAGGAAGAGGTATCGACGGATCGAGCGAATAGTCCTTCACCTCCCTGGCAAGTTCCGAAGGAACCTGCAGGTAGTAAAGCTTGTA
>CAYYUZ010000018.1:0-11737 GCA_964475005.1 uncultured Spirochaetales bacterium | reverse complement strand
AGTCCTTCACCTCCCTGGCAAGTTCCGAAGGAACCTGCAGGTAGTAAAGCTTGTACTGGGGTTGGTGGACGGGCATGCGTTATCCTTGAGTAGGGGACTGGGCCGGTGAGGCGTTGGCCGGCGCGTCTTTGATCAGACGAATCGCTTCGTTGATCTTCATCTTGTAAATTTGCGGTACTGTGGCCTCATCGAACTGGAGGGCAGCCAGGGTGATGTCTCGGCGCCCTTGAACCGGCTCGACACGGACAAACTTTCCTGGAATCGTCACGGCTTGATTCGTGTCCTCAAGCACGAGCCGGAGAACAGCGGTCCGTCCCAGAACAAATTTCGCCACCCCCGGGATGAGGACCATGACGCCGCCAAACGACATATCACGGACCAGGCACTTCCTGTCGACCTGGTCGACGGCCACAATGGCGTTGCACGAGACGAAACCAACTTTCTTTATTGTCGACTCGCTCACGGAAACCCGGACATCTCGCCGTTTCTGCGAATTGACGTTCGCATCGAGAAACCGGCCCAAAATTTCGACAAGGTCGTCAGACGGACGCTGGGTGAACTCGACATGCATGAAGTACAGATCGTTGTTGTTGGCGTTGTTGTACCGGTTATAGCCTTTGATCTTGCCGTTGATGAAAAAAGTCACTGGCTCGTTGTTGTCGGCGACTTTGAAACCGTAGCGAAGCGCTACCATGTTACTTCCGCCCCTTAGCCGTTCGATCTGGTCGGCCTTGAGGTTGAGGATGATCCGTGCACTTTCCAGCGAAGTGCTGTAGATCAGACAGTGCCACTGAGTGCCAAGGATCTTCAGCGCCACCTTGTCTTGCAGGAACCCGAGAATTTGCGTCACGTCTTTGTTGAAAGTCACCTCGATGGAGTGGTAGAGGTCGTAGTATTGATTTAGCTGCTGACTGGTGACGACCGACATCTTATTGGAGGATGGAATCGATCTTGTCGATCAACGACAGGGTGATCCTCTCGGCCTCATCGGCCTCGGGAGCACTCAAGCTCACGGACTGACGTCTCCTCTCCTTGATCAACTCGTCGGCCAGGACAATCCCGGTCAGCAAAGCAATCTTGAGCGGATCGTGCAGTGCGGCGCCTCGGCGAGTCTCGTCCACCTTCTCTTCATAATAAGCGACCACTTCCTTTAAATAGTCAAGGTTTTCGGTGCTCTTCAAAGAAAACGAGGTTCCCAGCAACTGGACGGAAATCAGATTGTCCGCCATCGCGTCCTCTCAGAAAATGCCAAGGCCAGGCTGTTCGGGTTCCCGCTCGTCTTCGGGCACGGGCAGGGAATCTTCCGACTCGAGTTCCACCGAGGCAGGAACCTCTTGCGGAGGCGCATCCTGCTCGGCCAGGGCGGCCGCTTCGGCAGCGGCGAGCGCGGCAAACTCTTCCTCAAACGCGGCGTCGCCGCCTTCCAAAGTTTCCTCAGCGGGTTCTCTGGACACTTCGGGAGCCGCGGAGGGTACATCCGGGGACGCCGCCGCAGGGGCGGGGGGGTAGAGAAACTGATCAACCTGGCCAGCAGCTTCCGAGACGACCGAGGGAGCATCCTCGAGAAAATCCAACTCCTCAAGCGCGTTCCGAATTCCCGATTCCATCTCGCTTTGGCCGGCCTTGACCGTCTCCAGAAGCGATTCAAGCTCCTGGAGTCGGACCTCGGTGTCGGAAAGGCGTCCTCTCAGGGTGTCGTTTTCCCGACGCAGGTGGGCAACCAGTTGCACGGCCTGCTTAACCTTCCACTCTAGGGTCCGAACCTGGTCCAGATTGATCATCAGCTACTCCTTAGGCTTTGAACGAGGTCTTAGCCTTGGCGACCAAGGCGCTGAAGGCCTTGGGATCTTCGATAGCCATGTTGGAAAGAGCCAAGCGGTTGATGGCGACCTGTGCTTTCAGCAAGCCGTCGATGAAACGGGAATACGACAATCCCTCGGCCCGGACGGCGGCGGAGATTCGCGTGATCCACAGGCGGCGGAAGTCGCGCTTCTTGGCCTTGCGGTCACGGGTTGCGTACACCAAGGCTTTCGCGGCGGCGTCTTTGGCGGTTCGGAAGTTGGATTTGGCGCGACCCCGGAATCCTGTCGTAATTTTCAGGATCTTTCTTCGTCGGTCGCTACGGCGGGTACCGTCTACTGCTCTGGGCATGTTCTACTCCTTAGTATGGCCCCAAGCCACTGTGTGGCCGAGGCGTCTTTCCGGGACAGAAAACCGTCCGTCGGAAAATCCTTCGTGGTCCTACCCGCCTGCCGTGCGGAACGGAACCACGTCTTTTCGCCCTGCAAGAAGCAAGGCTGACTTCTCAACCGTAGGGCAACATCGTCCGGACCCGGCGGGCCTCGGACTCAGCCAGGATGCCTGGTTGACCGAGCTTGCGCTTCCGGTTCCGGCTCTTCTTCGTCAAGATATGACGAAGTCCCAGCTTCTTGAACTTCACCTTGCCGGTCGAGGTCAGGTGATAGCGCTTGGCCGCGCTCTTTCTGGTCTTCATTTTGGGCATGATTCTCCCCTCTCCTATTTCTTGACCTTGGGCGTGATCACCATCGACATGAACCGGCCTTCCATCTTTGGGGGACTTTCCATCAGGTAGACCCCCTCCAAAATTTCCAGAACTCTGTCCAGCACCTTCCGTCCCAATTCCGGGTGAGCCATTTCGCGGCCCCGGAAACGGATCGTCACCTTGATCTTGTCGCCTTCTTCCAGGAACTCCTGGATGTGTTTCACCTTGAACTCCAAGTCGTGCTTTTCGATCTTGGGTTGCATCCGGACTTCTTTCAATTGGACGACTTTCTGGCCCTTCTTGCTCTCCCGGAGTTTTTTCTCCTGGTCGAACTTGAATTTGCCGAAGTCCATGATCTTGCAGACAGGAGGGACCGAATTCGGGGCCACTTCCACCAGGTCCAGGTTCTGCTCGCGAGCCAGTTGCAGGGCCTCCATGATGGGGACGACCTTCTGATCCCCCTCGCCTTCAATAAGGCGGACTTCCTTGACCCGGATTTTATCGTTCACCCGAAATTCTTTTGTCGACATATCCCTCCATCAGCCAGATACCGTGATACAGCAAACGAATCTACCATAGGGCGATGCTTTTGTCTAGTTTCGCCAAGTCCGCCAACCCGACCTTGATCAGGCTCCCAAAAGCTGGCATGGTGACGGCATGAACCTCTTTCTGCTCGTCGCGGTGCCCCTGGCCGCTTTCAGTGTCCATCGGTGGCTTCAACCTCGATACTCCGCCTTTGGCGACTTTCGTTCCTGGATTCTGGGTTTCGTCTTGTCGCTTGGTTCGCTGGTGCTCGCCTCGTTTTTTGGCCGCGCAAGAGAGTTCACAGGTGACTTAGTCAGCGCCTTTGTGGGACTGACGTTCACCGATGCGATGCTGGTGCCAGGCTTGGTCATCGGCGCCTGGATCTTCACAAGACCCAAGGCCGATCCCTGGGAGCTGGGGTTGTGGCTGACGTTGCTTTTTACCCTGGCGGGGTTGCGCGATTTCGTTTCCACCAGGGCATCGTTTGACCTGAATGAACTCTTTCTTGTCCCCATTGACCGAATCTTTGTGCTTCTTGCGGCCCCGCTGACTGTGGCCAAGGCCCTCGATTCGGCGACCCGCCGCGAACGGTGGTATTGGTTTGTGGCGACGGGGACAATCGTCCTCTCGGGTTCGCTGTTCCAGGTGCTGTCGTTCTCTTGGTGGGGCTGGACGGTGTGGGTCCTTCTTGCTGTGGGCATTGCCTCGGCTCTCTGGATAAGACTCGGGGCCGTTTCACCGGAAAACGGTCCCCTCGTTTTCTTCCGTTTTATTGGGGCAAACCGGCCAAAACGGCCTTGATGTCGCGCTGAACGGCCGGGGTGTACAAGTACTGGCCCTCAAGAAGGACAGGCCGTGCCGCAGGGCTGGCCGCCGCGTGGAAAGCCTGAAGAATCGTTCTCACCTGTTGAATATCAAAATCTGTAAGCAGTCCGGGGGTGCCGGCCCTCACATTGAATCCGGCCATCAGTTCCGTTAAGAAAGAGAGGCTTTCGGGCGTCCCGTTGATCCCCAGAACCTGGAGGATGGACAGGAGTTCAGAACTGTCTCGGGCCAGGGCAGCCGTCTTGTATTCCTGCCGGAAAGTTGCGGCCGCCTCGGGAGTCTTGTCCTTGGTCTTCACGAGCAGCGCCAGCGACTTCTTGCGCAGATCCGACCATTGGGTGGTTTCAACAACGTCGGTGACCACAACGCGAACTCCGTCGTCCAAGGCGGCCAAGGCCACGATCGCCTTGCGGGCGTCGGAGGCCTTCGACGCCTCTTCGGCTTCGAGAGCGCGCAACTTGTCCAAAGGCTGCGTCTGCCCGTGCAAAATCCTCAGCAGGGAATCTGTCGGATCGTCGACCATGGTTCTGAGCATGTCGCGCGCGGTTTCCTTGACCTTTCTCTGGGGACCGTACCAGCCGATCGAGGCAAAAAAAACAGGTTCAAAACCCCTCGGGTCCTTCATTGTTGCCAGCGCTTGAACCAGGCCAAAAGCGACAATCTCCTCGGAGACAGCCTTGTCCCGATCCGGAGCCAGGTTGGTGTCAGAAAGCGCTCGGACAAGGTTGGGCACGTAGTCGGTGGCCCGCATCTTTCCAAGGGCCATCGCGGCTTCCGCCTTCAGGAACGGGTATTTCGTGACCTCCTTGAAAACCTGGAAAACCTGGTCGGCCGCGGCCACTTCGCGGATGTCGCCCAATTCCTGGATGATCGAGGTGGCCAAACGGACCTTCACCTCGACCTCGTTGTTGTTTCCAAGTTCAATGCGGCGGGAGACCAAATCGGTCAGGGCATCGGTCAGAAGAGTCCCGAACTGGCGGTCGTGAAGTTCCCGAATGTTGAGCAAGACGGCGTAGCGCATCTCGTCATTGACGGCGCTCCTGTAGATCCGGTCCCACACCGCTGACTTTTCGTCGGCAGACAACAGGGAAACAGACCCCAGAACAAAAAAGAACAGGACAGAAAAAATAGTCTTCATGGTGTTTCCTTAGGGGGTTACGGTCTTGGTCTTGGTGAACCACTGGTATTCTAGAGTTTGGCGTTCCACCACCTTGCCTCGAACCGAGGAGACGATTCCCGTCGGTGCCGGCTTGTCGCCGTAGGTAAACTCGGTGGTTCGAAGCAGAGGTTTCGTCATCTCCTCTTTGAGTTTCAGCTTGTCCTTCCAGGTGTAGGTGGTCAGCTCCACCAGGGTGTTAGATTGGTCAAACCCTGAAAAGGTGAGAATCTGGGACTGGTCGTCGAAGGTCGCCAGGAAAACATTGACAAGTTTGCCGCCGGCGTCGAAACCCTCGGTCTTGATGTTGTTTCCCCGGTTGTCGTAGGTATATACGGTCCTTGCCTGCAGACCGCCACCCCCGGTTTTGGCCAGCCATTGCGATTTGCGGCCAAGGGCGTCGTAGGTGTACTCGTTCGAGGCCTGGGGGATTTCCTTGGCATCGGAAAAGGTCTGGGTCAAAAGCTCCCCTTTGGGCCCGAACGTCAGGTCTTCAAACGACAAGACCTCACCGTTCTGCGCATTGGTGGCCGTGATCCTCCAGACTGCACCTTTGGCAGAGCCTGTTCTGACCTCGGTCAGAAGGCCGTTGGCGTTGAAAGTCTCCTGGCGCACCAACTGGCCTTTGGCGTTGTACTGGAAGGTTTTGGACCCGGACGGATCTCCGTTGGGGTACTGGGTCTTAACGGAAATCGGCAAAGGCTCCTCATAGGTCATTTCCCGAACAGCGGGGACAACAGGCTTGGGTGCGGCCGGAGCGGCACCAGGCGCGGAACCGGCCACAGGGGACCGGGCGGGCGCCGTCACGCAAGACGCCAAAACAAGGGTCGCGACGGCGAGTAGAATCTTCTTCATGGGGTTCTTCCTCCAGAACAGGTACCCCTAAGAATAGGCGGGACAGGAAGGAAACGCAAGGAAGCGTAGAGATTGACGTGGGGGCCTGAGAAGTCTAGTTTGGGCCATGCGGTTCGCTTGGCTTCTGTTTCCCTTGGGGGTACTGGCTTCCTGCGGTTCTCCCGCCATCCTTTACGTCGATGACCTCTTCCAGGCGTCGGCCCCCGAAATCGTTCACGCTTGGTCCTCCTTGGGTCCGTGGCACAACGCTTCGGTTCGGAACTTCCCCGCCGGGGGGGGAACCGAGTGGTGGGATGCCGAATTGAAGAACCTTCCCGGCTCGACGGCTCTCATCGGCGCAGCCCTCTCTGGACAGGAGAGGCAAAGGCTCGCCGCGGCTTACCGATCCGTCCATTTTGTCTTCTTTGTACCGGCGGCAGAAGCCTCGGGCCAAGCCACAATCACAGTTGACCGCGTCGCGACCTGGCTCACAGTTACCCGCGACGCGGCGCGCGGCGGCGGATCAGCGACGGCCTACTTTCCCGCCGACGCCACCGAGGTCGAAATCCGGCGGGTCAACCAAGCCTGGAACGTCGGAGGAAACGGCCCCCTGACGATCCTCTCCCCCAGTGCTCCCTTGCCAATCCCCACCGGGCAAACTGTCTTTCAGTGGGCCAGTCCCGACGGTGACGCCCAGGTTCTGGCTTTGACAGCCGACCATCCGGTTCACGGAAATCCCGGAACACCGCGGGCGCCGGGCGCCCATGGATTGACCTGGCGAATTCAGGAAGCTGGCTTGGGCGATTTCCTGTGGGCGGCAGTGCAAGACCCGGGAGACAGGGTGCATTTTCTCCCTTTGGAAACGGTTTCGACGAGCCGTTAATTGGTTTGACAAAGGTTTGGCCGACACATATAATTCAAACTGCTCAGAAAATTGCCCTTGTCCTAAGGAGATGATCATGAAACGAGGCAGACTAGTCTTAGGTCTGACACTGCTCCTGTGCTTCCGTGCGGCTCCGACCTATGCCGACGATGTCGCCGAACTTCTGCAATCGATCGTTGTGGACAACTTCGCCGACCCGGAGGCACGTACTTGGACCCAAGACGGGGTCGAACTAAAGGACACCCGTGAATGGAAAGTCGTCGGAAGCAAGTTTGCGACCGATCAGTACCCGCAGATGGCGTACGTCGACACCAACCCTGATGCGTTGCTGAGCAACTATCCCAAAGCCCAGCTGGCCAATGCCGACGCGACGGCCAAGATTCCTCCGTCAAAGAGTTTGGGTGTTTACGCGAAGTTCGATCGCAAGGGATACAACTACTACGAATTGTACCCTGTTAAGAAAGATGACAAGGGAAACCTCGTCGATGCGCCGTATTCGCTTCCCGGCATCACCAAGATGATCGATATCTGGGTATGGGGCTCCAACTACAAGACGACGCTTGAAATGCATTTCCGCGACTACCGGGGAATCCCCTGGGTTCTCGATTTTGGAAGCCTGTACTTTCAAGGATGGAAAAACATTCGGGTCAACGTCCCGGCCGCTATTCCGCAAACAAAGCCCTACATTCCCAGTTATGAGGGACTGTTGCTGACCAAGATCGTCGTTCGAACCGAACCAACCGAAAGAGTCGACGGATTCTTCGTCTACTTCAACCAACTGAAGGTTCTGACCGACATGCATCAGAATCCTTTTGATGGGAAAAGCATGACGAATCCCGACTTCATCAACAAATACTTCCCGACCACTCAGAAGGCAGGTAAATAACCATGAAGCGAACGATCTTTCTGATCGCAGGAGTCCTTCTGCTGGCCTCGGGGGCCTTCGCGCAGGCTCAGGCCGCCGCGACCCCGGCTCCCGCCGCTGCGAGCACCGACCCGGGCGCTCCCGATGCGACCTTGATTGGAGTCGACAAGGCTCAACAAGAACTCAAAGAAATCTCCATCAGCAAGTTTGAGGACGACGGATTCTGGCGCGCCGACATGATGCGGGACGACGGCTACATCAGTCTCCGCCGCTTCGAGGGCTCCCCTGCCGACAAGAAGCCGATTCCCGGAGAAACCGCCGCGTCTCTCAAGGAAAACGACAAGTACGTTTTGGGTGCCAAGATCGAGCATCTGCACAGAGCTGTCACCTCGTTCTCGATCTCGCCGACCCGTCCCCTGCCTGTACCCGGCATTGCCAAAACGCTCTCGATCTGGGTGGTAGGCCGAAACGTCAAGCATCAGCTTTACATTCTGATTGACGACCAGTTCGGCAACCGAGCGAAGATTCCGATGGGCGACTTGGCCTTCACCGGCTGGAAGAAGCTGACGGCCGCCATTCCTCCTAACATTCGACAGGTAGATCCGCGCTATCCGAGCAAGACAGGGCTGTCCATCATTTCCTTAGTTGTGGAAACGGATCCTGCCGAGACTTATGGGTCTTACTACATCTACTTTGACGACCTTCGGGCTGTATCCGATCTGTTCACCGAGAACAACCGGGACGCCGACGACATGGTGGACACCTCTTGGTGAGCCAAGTTCTCTAGCAGAGGCAACAGGCAGTGGGGAACCACTGCCTTTTTCGTTTCCGGAGGTCCTTTGAACCAGGAGTTTCTTCGCATCTTCCAGCAACTCGAGTTGTTTCAGGATCTGCCTTCGGGAGACCTCAACAAGTTCCTGGCCCACTGCCGCGAGGAGGCGTTTGATTCGCACCGGGTGGTTTTCAGGGAAGGCGATGCACCCGACCGCTTCTACGTGCTGCTAGAGGGTCAAGTGGAGATATGGAAGGACTTCGATACGCCGTACGCCGACGTTCTGGCCGTTCGAGGTCCTGGCGCCTGTTTCGGTGAGATGTCGTTGATCGACGAGCTTCCGCGTAGCGCCACCGTGAGGACCATCGGTCCGGTCCGCCTCGTTTCCCTCGAAAAGCCACACTTTCGAAAAGTAATTGAAGAAAACCCACCTGTCGCGCTTCTCATCATGCGCACAGTCTCGCACCTGGTTCGTGTCAGCAACGAAGCCTTTCAGTATGGGCTCAGGCAGAAGAACCTTATGCTTGAACGCGCCTACGAAGACCTCAAGCGGGCCCAGGATGACTTGATCCGCGCCGAGCGGCTATCCACCTTGGGCAAGTTTGCGTCAATGATCATCCACGACCTCAGGAATCCCCTCTCCATCGTCAAGGGCTACACGGAAATTCTTGTCTTGTCGAAGCCCGATCCGGAAAAGACTTCTCTGCTGGCGGGCAAACTTATGCAGGAGACCGAACGGCTCAACCGGATGGTCGGAGAACTGCTGGACTACTCCCGCGGGAGTATTCGGTTGAACTTGGCTCCCGTGTTTCTTGAATCCCTGTTTCAAAGGATTCAGGAACAGTTTCGGCCGACTCTGGAGCCGCGTAACATCCGGCTGGAGATCGACAACGCCATCGCCGACCCCATCCTGCTAGACTCCGACAGGATCGAACGGGTCTTTTCCAATCTTGTTGAAAACGGCCGCAAGGCCATGCGCCAAGGAGGAGTCCTCCGCATCGTCGCCAGACGAGACGAGCGCGGTTTCGTTGTGTCTGTGGTGGACACGGGAGAAGGAATGGACGAAACGACCCGGAGCAGACTGTTTGAACCCTTTTTTTCGGCCTCCAGCTCGGGCGGAACCGGTCTTGGGATGCTGGTGGTCCAGAACGTCGTCGAAGCCCACCAGGGCAGCGTTGAAGTGGAATCGGAACTAGGTTCAGGGACAACCGTGCGGATACGCCTGCCCCTCCCCTTGGGAAGTGATCGTTGAACCCGTGGCGAGGACTCGCCTTGGCACTGCTCGTGGGATTCGCTCTCGACGGTCTTTGTGCCCAGGATTCTAGCACGGTCCGTGTTGTTCACAGGTTTGATCTGAGGAGGTGGGTCAACAAGGACTACCAGGGCTTTATCCACGGCTACCTGACAGGAGCGTGGAAGATCGCGCCGGGGGCGGATGGCGGATCGGAAGTCGAAGCCCGCTACGAGCTGGCCTCGGAATCCCGCAAGGACAACGCGCTGACGGAAAAACCGATTTCCGCAGAGAAGACCGTCAAGTTCCGCCTCAGCGACAAGGGAGTCTTGTCGAGTTTCGACGGCGACGGCGTCCCCCTATACCGCAATTTTCCCGCGCCGTTGCCCGCCGAAGCCAAGCAGGGGTCGAGCTGGACCGGCTCGGGTGAACTGGTCGAGGATTTTCTGGGGACCGGCCATTCGACCCGGGTTCCCATCCTCATCAGCTACCAATGGATCGGTCCCGGAGACTTCGAGGGCGTGAAGGTGATTCAGGTGAAGACCCAGTACGCGTTGAGGTACCACGGTGGTGACGATCCCACGGGCGATCCGACCCTGACGTCGGCCGAAGGGTCGCATGTCGGCATGGTTTCCTACGATCAAGAAAACCGCCGGGTTGTCTTTATTCGGGAGACGATTCAGGAGTCGCTGGCCTCGTCGTCCGGAAAAACCCTTCGCAACGACGGCTTCATTCTGAGCTTCTTCGAAGGGGTTCCGGCCCTGGGAACCGCCGCCCTCGTCAAAGCCCTCAATCAGGAACTCGCCACGGTTCCTGCAACTGCCGAACCGGAAAAGACACCCGATTTGAAGATTGAAGCCGACCCGAGGGGAGTCAAACTCACTTTGGGCAACCTGCAGTTCGTGGCCGACCAAGCTGTGCTTCTCCCCGGTGAAGATGCCCGGTTCGCGACAATCGCCGAGCTCTTGCGCAAAGCCCCCGGGAGAAACCTTTTGGTTGTCGGACACACCGCGGCGGTTGGGACCCAGGAAAGTCAGGACGACCTGTCGCTGGCTCGGGCGCAGGCCATCGTTGAAAAGCTCAAATCGGCGGGAATGCCCGCCCAGCGTCTCCTCTACGAGGGCCGAGGCGGACGCGACCCTGTGGCCACCAACCAGACCGAATCCGGCCGGGCTCAAAACCGTCGCGTCGAAATTCTCATCCTAGACCAGTAGTCACTCCAAGTTCATTAGGCGGAAGAAATTGTCTCCGGTCGCCTGAAGCAGGTCTTGAAGCCGCATTCCCCGGAGGTCAGCGAGGAACACCGCCGTGAGTCCTGCATTTTTTGGCTGGTTGGGTTTTCCGCGGACGGCTTGAGGGGGAAGGTAAGGCGAATCGGTTTCTACAAGAAGCCGATCGAGGGGCGCCCAGGCTGCCACTTCGCGCAAGACCGCTGCAGCGGGATACGTGAGGTTGCCCGCGAAACTGAGCCAAAACCCCCGGTCGAGGCATTGACGCGCGAAATTCCTGTCGGAGGAAAAACAATGCTGAATTCCTGTTCCCGCCCAGGCAACGGCGTCAAGATCCTCGAGGATTTCTCGATCGGCTTGCCGGTTGTGCACGACAACGGGGAGGTTGAGCGCTCCGGCCAGGACCAACTGCCTGCGAAACAAGCGCCGCTGAGCTGGTTCTTGTTCCCGGCCCCTGTACCAGTCGAGTCCGATCTCGCCGACGGCCAAACACCTTGGGTGCCGGCACTGGGCCTCTGCCACTTCAAGGCTGTCTTCGGAGACCCGGTCGGCCTCTGACGGATGAATACCCGCTGTGAACCCTAGACGGGGTTGCTCCTGGCCCCAGGCCAGGCGTCGGTCCCAGCTGGCGGTGTCCACGGCGACATCAAGGGCGTACCGCCCGCCGGCCTCGAAAAACTCCGCGAGACAGACGCCCGGATCGAGTCCTTTCATCTCTAGGGAGAGCAGGTGCAGGTGACTGTCCACCAGCCCCGGAAATTCGTTCATCTTGTCGAAGCTCCCTTTCGTCGGTTATTCTATCTCAGTCGCCGGGGTGGTGAAACAGGTAGACACATGGGACTTAAAATCCCCCGGCTGGAAACGGCCGTGCCGGTTCGATTCCGGTCCCCGGCAAAGCCCCAGGAACCAGGAGC
>CAYYUZ010000017.1:0-43444 GCA_964475005.1 uncultured Spirochaetales bacterium | reverse complement strand
CCTCGCTATCGCATCTGCGGCGGTGGTGAAATGGTAGACACGCCAGCTTGAGGTGCTGGTGGGCGTAAGCTCGTGGAGGTTCAAGTCCTCTTCGCCGCAAGATTATACAAGGCAAGAAATTAAGCCTACCAAAAAACGGGGGCATATCAAGACTTCAGAATCGAGAGTAGCACGATAAGTAGCACTCTTGAAAAGGAATCCGATATGCTTTCCCGTAGATTTTATGCTCCATTCTCCCTTTACAAGAAGCCTCACTCCAGCGAACCTCCCGTGTGGTCGACAAAACACGCTCAACGGGCCTCCGACCGTCAGAAGACGCGAACGGCGCTCTGAGGCCGAGGAAGTTGCGCGCGGACTGCTCCCGGGGACCTCCGTTCGCCCCCGCAAGAAACCATTGAGATTTCTCGCTCACGTTGAAGCCTCCTGGACCCCTCAAAGCCGCTACGTGCGGGAACAAGCAATGATTCAGAAAGCTTATCTAAGTGTTGGTTCCATGAGGAATAATCATGACGCCTTTGTCCTTCACGCCGTGCCGTTTTCGAAGTTCAAAGGAGTGCTACTCACCGACTTGTAGGATGAACTCCCTAGTGATCCACTTCGGTCCATGAAGGCTGCAGTGGATCATCCAAACAGTCCGTCGGGGGTGATCCAGCGGTATTCGCAATACTCGACGGGAGGCTTAGATTTTGGAAATCTGAACGCCTCACCAGTCAAGGGAGTTGTCTTGCGTGAGTTCATCCAAATCCTTGAACTTCACGGTTTCTCCACGAATAGTAATTTCTGAAGGTCGAAGTAACATCCTGGTTGGCTGGCCTTTTTCGATGATGGTCTTGACGGTCCCCTTTACGATGATGGCCATACCATTCTTCATGTCCTGGGCTCCAGGCTCGTCCGGCCGGACCAACAAAAGGTAGTCTTTCCCGTTGGACTTGAGGACGGGAAGGATTCGCTCCGAAAGGACCACGGTCCCCGCCAGTTCCTTGACTTCCTGGCTGACCAACGGCGCCGAAATCCAATCGTTGCCGGTTTCCTGCGAAAAGACTCCAAAAGGGAGAAGTAGGAAAAGCACTAGGTGCACTGCGACTTTCAAAAGGGTACTCCTGCTCGAAATGACTCGGCCCCGTTGTCGACAACCGAGGCCGAGTCGTCACAATTTAATTCTCGACGTTGAACTCAACCCGTCGGTTCTTCCAGTTGTTGGCGAGGTCGCCGAAGGGCGCCACGGCCCCGATGGCGCCCACTCCATCGAGATCAAACAGGTCCGCGGAGAGTCCCCGCGCTACCAAGGCATTCTGAACAGCCGTGGCACGAGCCTTCGAGAGGGGAATTAGCACAGATCTCTGCTCCGCATCACCCTTGGCTTGATCCTGCCAGAAGACCTTGTTGGCGTGTCCGGTGACCTTGACCTTGGTGCCATTGGCGGCTTTGAGTGCGGTGGCCAACGAGTCGAGAGATTTGTTATTGATGGCCATTTTCTTGGCATCGACCTTCGTCATGTCGGCGGAGTAGGCCGGGAAATAGATCTTCGCTTCGGCGATGGTTTGCCCGTCGAGAGTCACCGTGACAGGCGATTCTTGGGCCTGGGGTTTCGCCGTATCTTTTGCTTCAACTTCGGTGTGGGTCGTGCTTGGCCCGGCGACAACCTTGATGGTGGTTTTCAGAGTGCCTACATTGCCGTACACGTCGAAGATTTGCGCCGTCAGGTTGTACTCGGTTCCTGCCTCCATCGTCGCATTATTCTGGGCGCGGCCGTTCCAGACGATGATGTTGTCTTTGTGGTCTTCGCTGATGAAGTCCATGAACTGACTTCCGTTCGGGTGGATCACGAACAGGCGCCAAGAAGAAACCGCCGCGATTCCGGGGGTCACGTTGAGAGTCATGGTGACCTTCGGGCCTTCCATGATGCTGCTGGGGTCACCCAGAACGTAGGGTTGAGGGGTCACGACGATGGCTCCAGAAGCGGGTGTCCGATCGAGCAGAAGAGGATCGGTCTGAGTCGTTTCGACTCCTCCTTTGTCCCCATGATCCACCGAAAGTTTTGCGATATATCGGCCCTCAGCTGAGGGAGTTCCGTCGTCAGCATTCCCATCCCAGGTCACGGCTCCGGGGAGTTGAGGCGCCGTTCCTTTGATCGAGCGGACGACCCTTCCATTGTCTGAGGCAAAATCGACCGACCACGTCTTGACCTGGTCTGGATAGCCGAAATGCAGGGTGAAGGTCATGTAGTTGTGCGGCGCCTGGGCCAAGGGCGAGAAGCCCGTGTCACCCGCTTTGATGGAACTGGGATCGACTTGCGTCGTCGAAGGTGCTGGAGTGCCATTGACCTGGGCGGCAGGAGCTGTGGAGGCCGGCGCCGTTGCCTCGGTCTTAGTGGGACTCGTCGCAGTCTTGGTAGCTGGCTTTGCCGTCTGACAAGCCGTTGCCAGGAGGGCTAGTACGAGCAAAATTGCAATACTCTGTTTCATTTGAAACTCCTTTCGTTTCTTGTGATTTTGGAACTTGAAATGCGTTGGATGTTGATCTCGAAAGCGGCACCCCCTTGGGGGGGATTGAAGGCACGAATGCATCCGTCCTGGAGGTTTAGCATCGCCTGGGCAAGGCTAAGTCCCAGACCAAAGCCTTTTTGCCCCAAGCCGGAGCTTTGTTCTGTCGTTTCAGGGTCTTGGCTTACGACGCGATAGAACCGTTTGAAGATCAGCTCAAGAGAGTCTTCTGGAATTGGTGGTCCGCTGTTACGAAAGACAATCTTCCAAGTCGGCTTCTCCACCGTCCCGTCCGGTTCGATTGAGAGATAAATGCGGCTTGCCCGCGGGGCGTATTTGAAAGAGTTGGTCAGAATATTGAGGAAAACCTGCCGAAGAAGAAATCGGTCACACAGGGCGATGACCGGAGGACAGAGGATCCACGAGGTCTTCTGATCCGGCAAGGAGTAGTGGAAACCAAGGTCCTTCTCCTCCCAAAGAGGGCCAAGGTCTTCCACGAGTTCCCTGAGAAGCTGCCGAAGATCGCAAGGCTTGAGCTCTGGCCGCTCAAAACCGCTGTCCAGGCGGGCCAGATTAAGCATCGTGTTGAGAAGGGACACCAGTCTGTCGATGTCAGCCAAATTGTCTTCGAAGGCACTCCGGTATTCGGCCTCCGAGGAATAGCGTTCGAGGGCGACTTCATTTCGGGCTCGAAGAATCGTCAGGGGCGTTCTGAGTTCATGACTAAGTTGGCCAACCAATGCTTCCTCGAACTTGAATTCGCGCTCCAGGCGGGCGATGAGCTTGTTCAACGTCTCCGCCAAATGGGAAAGTTCGTCTGACCCCGGAGGGACAACCAAGCGATGATCAAGCTGGGATTCGGAAATCTCTGTAGCCGAAGTACTCATGCGGCGAACCGGCTTCAGGGACCAGCCGATCAAGATCGTTCCCAGTCCGCCGAAACCCAAGAAAGCCACCCCAAGGACCGAGAAAAGGCTAACGAGGAAACTGCTGAAGTTTTCATCCAAAGCAAGCGTTAGGCAGGCCATACGGACCGTTCCCAAGACTTGTCCCGCATGAACAATGGGGAGGACGACGAGGCGATAGTCCTGAGGCTTAGTGACGCTGACAAGCTTTGTTCCCAGAGCCTCTGCCGGCTCGGGCACCGACAGGTCAAGAGCTTCATTGGTAACCGCGACGGCATTCCCTTGAAGGGTGAAGATCCCGAGAGTGGTCTTGTAAGGAAGCGGTTTGTTATTCCGCTCTTGGAAATAGTGGGAAACAAATTCGAGAAAATCGCGGTTGGTCAGCGAATCATAGGTGGGTCCTTCTCCTCCATTGAAGGAAAAGTAGCCCTCAAGGAGTTCCTTAACAGTCTGCCCCTCCCTCTCCAGGAAATCGTCTAGCCGCGTCGATTGTTCCCGCCGAAACCAGATGGTCGCCGTGGCTCCCCCGATTGCGACAAGAACCAAAGTGACCAACCAAAGTGATAGGCGGATCTTGAACTTGACGGAAAGTGGGAAGTCCATCCTAGCCTTTCTCTTGCTCGTTAAGCGCACACAGCCGGAAACCTTTGCCCCGTACGTTGTGGAGCAGGTCGGGGCGGCCTGGCTGTTGAAGTGCGTTTCTCAGGTGATTGATGAAGACATCAATCACATTGGTAAATTGGCTGGTCTCCGCTCCCCAGACGGAGTCGGCAATCATGGTCCGTGTAAGAATACGGCCGTGATTGCGCATGAAGTACTCCAAAAGAGCCGTCTCCTTGCGTGAGAGTGACAGCTCAACAAGGCCCCTGCAGATTCTGCCAGTGTTGGGGTCCAGGACCAGGTCTTCGACTGCCAAGTTTTCTCTGGGATAGCCGTTGACCATGCGCAAGAGGGCTCGAATGCGAGCCCGTAGCTCGACCATCTGGAAAGGTTTGGTCAAATAGTCGTCGGCTCCGGCGTCCAAGCCGCGAATTTTGTCCTCGGTACTATCCTTGGCAGTCAGAAGCATGATGGGCTGCTTGTGTCCTTGGAATCTCAGCCAATGGCAAAGATCCACCCCGCTGAGCCCAGGAAGCATGATGTCGAGAAGAAAGAAGTCGAAATCGCCATCGGGCTTGATGGTTCGTTGCATAGTCTGCTCGGAGGTCGAGCAGACTTCCACGGTGATGCCGTCTTCAGAAAGGCCTTCACGAACCATCTCCTGAATGCCCAGATCATCCTCAACCAGCAACAATCTCATGGATACCTCGAACACAACAATATCATTATTAGAAGAAACGTCAACATATTAATTATCCATGAACAAATATTAATATTATGAATGACTTGAATTGATTCATGAAAAGATTCAAGATAGAATTCATAAAATAGAGTTGTCACAACGGGGTTGTGCCCCGACGCTCGTGCCAGAATGGGGGGGAAAGCCGATGAGTCTTCGGGTTGGTCTGTGGGGCTGGGAAAGCGTCGTGACGCCGCTTTTGGGCCGTCATCACAAACACAGCGAAAAGGAGCCTCCAGCGTGAAAGCTTTCACAAGACTTGTGAACGGCGTCTTGGCGGCCAGTTTGCTCCTGACTTCCTGTCAGACCATGGATTCTATTGAAAAGCTAGCTTCTTCTGAGGGTGCCACCGGAGTAGCCGCCGACGGTTCAACCTCGGCCGACCAGGCTCAGTTCGGTGTTATGAACTCGATTGAACTTAGTAGCCCAAGTGCGGGCACTTTCGATGAAATCCCCGGCCGATACCTGATCTTTCATCTGACTTTTGATCAGCCCCGATTCATTGAGTCCTGGCTTGTTGAGTGGGCCGCGCAAGATGGAACCATCGTCTACACGGCAGGCGGGACTCCTCCCAATTTACCAGAAACTCTTCTGTGGGATGGGCGAAATCGTATAGGACAAAAAGTTGCCCCAGGTGTCTACGAAGCCCGGCTGACAGTGGACTATGGAAAGGCCTTAGGTCAGAAGGCTACTCGATCGGTGCCGTTTTCGCTCCTCGCGGACGATTCGGATGCGCTTGCAATTTCACACCGAGACGAAGGGGATGACCCCGAGCTGATCAACGGACTTCCGTTCGACCGGCTGGAGTAGGCGCTGAAATGACTGTCCTTAGGCCGAATTGCCCGTTCTGAGGTAGTGCTTGTTGGTTCTGGAAGCCTCTCTCTGACTGTGACATTTTTCCTCAGAATCTTTACAAGACGTCCTCAAAACAACCCAACTTGCAAATTATTTATTAATGGATTATATTGGCGGATAATGAAGTTAATTGCCAATACATAATTAAACTGCCAAATTCTATTGAGGTGGTCAAGTCGATCTAGGAGGGGTATGATGCGAGTCTTTAGGGTGTTGGGAGTCTTTGCTCTCGGAACTTTCCTGGGAATTGGTGCAGGTTGGGCCGGGGGCCAGGTTGAGAAGCCACCCGTCATTCAAATGGACCAACAACCGCGGCAGTTTATTGCCCCGGGCAACGCCGAAGCGGTCGTCCACAGCCTTCAGCTTCCCTTTTCTACGATCGCGTTCACAGCCAAAGGCCAAGTGATCAAATCGTGGACCTTCAGTGTCTTCGATAGTACGGGCAAGCTGGTGTCCGAGGATTCCCGACTTGAAACGCGGGACCGTGGTTTTTTCGGTGAACTGTTCAATATCGGGCCCAAACCGCAGGTTGATGTTCCCAAGGACCTCACGTGGGACGGAACCTATAGGGGAAAGGACCCAAACCTTAACGGAAAGCTGGTCCCCGACGGGAACTACACCTACCTTATCACCATCACCGACAGTGCCGGAGGTAGGGCCCAGACGCCTCCATTCAACGTCACCGTTAAGAATGCCGCTCTGGTGATCAATACGATTCGTATTCCACAGACAATCTTTGCGCCGGCCGGTGAGCGCAAGAAGATCCGAATTGAGCAGGACACCAGCCGCGAAAGACACTGGGACGGTACATTTGCTGACGTGACTGGGCATGCCGTCAGGACTTTGGTCTGGGAAAATCCGACCGACGATCCTCCCAAGGATGTGTCGGCTCCGACTTTTGAATGGGATGGAAAAGACAACCAGGGAAACGTCCTCCCCGACGGTGACTACAGCTATACGCTGACCGGAAGCAACCGCCCTGGCGCCGTCCTACAGAAAAAGATCTCTGGTATCGTGATCGATTCTCGCGCGTCGTCCCTAAAATTGACCGCCGATTCGGGCATTGTGTCGCCCAACGGCGACGGCATTCTCGACACCCTGACCCTCCTTCCCGAAATCGGGACAACAGATGGCTTGGTCTCCTGGACCATCAATGTCTACGACACGGTTAGGCCGAACGCTGTTTTGTGGTCCCGATCAGGAAAAGCCCCTGTGCCCGACAAGGTTGTGTTTGACGGAAAGGCACCGGTCGGGAACGTACTGCCGGAAGGGCACTACCAAGCGATTTTTTCGGCTTCGTTCAGCAATGGAGAGTCCTCGAAATCACGTCCCGCCACCTTCGACTTGTCCTTGACGCCCCCAGCGATTGCGCTTTCAGCCGACTACCTGGACTTTGGCGGAAACGGCCGGGCCGGAGTGACGCTCACCACCAAGGGCGAAGCCGGCGTGGATCTGTCAATGGACGTGCTCGACAAGGCAGGAAAGTCTGTCCGTGTATATCCCCTCGGGGGCTCTGGGAGCGCGAGCGTGGAATTTCAGGGTATGGACGAAAACGGAAAGCCTTTTCCCGATGGCCCCTACACGATTAAGGTCACCGGCCGCAACCAAGCCGGAACGCTGGGGACCGCCGTTGTGCAACTCCACAAGGATAGCCGCAAGATGACGGCGGCTCTGGAACTGTCGAGACCGGTCGTCGTTCCGGGTCGCGTTCCCCAAGGAATCGTTCGGTTCACACCTGTGCTTTCGGTGGTCGACTCGATTGACCACATGACGTTCACCGTAAACGGTACCGACGGCAAACCGCTGATCACCAAAGAAGCTGACAGCATCATCCCGTTCTGGGACTGGAATGCCAAGGATGCCAAGGGCACCACTGTGGCCGATCAGAAGTACAACGCGACAGTTCAGGTGACCTACTCCAACGGAGCTGTCACCAAGGCCGATGCGGACATTCAAGTTGACTCCAAATTCCTCGACAATAGGGCCCCGCAGGTCGATTTGACTCTTTCCGCACAGTCGTTCTCACCGTTGAATATCGATGGCCCGCAGGTTCTTACGATAGGCATTCAAGCCACGGCAGGTGCCGATCCGCTTGACCATTGGAAGCTCGTGATCTCTGATCCCCGTGGCAAGCCGTTCAGGACTTATTCGGGAAACGGGGCTCCACCGGCCCAAGTGGCGTGGGACGGAAAGTCGGACAAGGGCGAATACGTCGAATCCGGCGAGGACTATCAGATCCTGGCGACGGTTTTTGATGCCAAGAGCCGTGAAGCGTCCAAACAAGACAGCGTGACCGCCGACATTCTTGTCGAGAAGCTCGGTGAAGGGCGCTACAAAATCGTGATCAGCTCGATTCAATACGCCGGCTATAGCTCGGACATCTTTAAGGTTCAGCCCGATCTGCTTGCGAAGAACATGGTCGTCCTTAGAAAGCTCGCTTTGGTGCTGAACAAGTTCCCCGAATACAAGATCACGTTAGAAGGCTTTGCCGTGAGTGAGTTCTGGAACGACCCCAAAACCGCGGCCAAGGAGCAGGAGACTCAGCTTCTTCCGCTCTCGAGGGACCGCGCCGAAGAGGTCAAGAACGGACTCGTCTTGCTGGAAGTGTCCGCGCCTCGATTCACTATCAAGGGACTAGGCAGCGATCAGCCCATCGTCCCCAACAGTGACCTGGAAAACCGCTGGAAGAACAGGCGGGTCGAGTTCTATCTCGACAAGAACTAGTTCGCGCACCTTCGGTCGCCTGTCCAATGACGGGCGACCGATCTTGTTACTTCTTTCGATTTCGGTGGAGGGATTGGGACTGTGCCGACCTTTGAGAAGACGAACCTTGATCCGGGCCAAATCTTTTTCCATCAGGGGGAGTCCTCTGCCGACCTCTTCTTTATTCACGCCGGCCGCGTGGGCATTACCCTCTCTCAGCCCCAAGGGGACTACCTCCTTCACGAACTCACCGCAGGAATGCTCTTCGGCGAAATGGGCTTTCTGTGTGGTCCCCCGCGAACCGTGACAGCAACCGCTCTCGAGCCCACAACGGTTTCACGAATCCCCGCAGAAAAGTTCCATCAGAACGTGCTCGGATTGCCGGATTGGTCTCTGAGCATCGCCAAGGCTCTAGCGGAGCGGCTGAAGAGTACCACGAGCGCGTTCGAGCGAATGATTCAGGAACGTTCCCACATGGTCACCTTTGAAGACGACAAACCCGTCTCGACGTTGAGCCTCAATCCGACGGCCTTGGAAATCTCCTATTACCCCGAAGCCGACCTGCAAAGGCTCCATCTAGTCGGCTGCGTTTCCAAGGATGGAGTCGAACGCCTACTCAATCAAGTCAACGACCTCAGGCGAAGGAAGATCTCGCCCGTAATCCTCAACTTCGCCGGAGTGACGGATATTCAGAAGGATGCCCTGGAACTCATCATGGTGGCCGCGAAGGCCTCAAATGAGGTCACCGGGATTTTGAAGCTTGAAAATGTCCAGTTCATTGCCGATCGTTTTCGACGCCACGAAGGCTACCAGGACATCTTGCACTCCGAAATGGCTCCGATTCGCCGCGTAGCGTACAACGAACATCTGATTCGGCAGGGCGACAAAGGAACCGAGATGTACATCGTGAAGTCAGGGAGTTTCACGGTGTATCGGAAGAACGAGGGCCGAGAACTGGTCCTCTGGAACGCTCAAGAGGGTGATGTGATCGGTGAAATCGCCCTCATTACCGGCAAGGTTCGCTCCGCGTCGGTTCGCGCCGACCGGTCAAGCCAAGTGTACGTCATTACTTTGGAGAACTTTCGCAAGAACGCCTACCACATTCCCGCCTGGTTTCTCCACCTGATGGAAGGCTTGGCCAAACGGGTCCGTTCTGTCAACGAAACGCTTGACCTCTACTTGTCGGGAAAACTCAAGCCTGTCGCTCCGGTAGCGGCCAATCTGACGATTTCAGAGAATTTTCGGGTGCCCGGAGAATGCTATTTGATGGGTTCCCTCCAACTAGCCACGCTCAAGGAACTTCAGATCTACATTAACCAGAGGTTGAAACTAGGAGTGAGGCAGTTCCGGTTTGACCTCGCGGGACTAAATTCCGTCGATCCCAAGGCCCTCAGATATTTTGTGAAATTCCAAGAGTACCTTCTGGGGATTCACGGCCAATTGCAGATCACAGGAAAGGCGGTCTAGAATTCGTTTGGATAAACACAGAAATTGATCAGGGAGGGGTTCTGATGATGAAGTCGGATGAGTTGAAGGCGCTCCAGGCACCGCTAAAAGAACGCTACAGGGAGCAACCGGAAGAAGCGCTGGTTACCCTCCGTGCTCGCGGTCGTCTTGGTCAGGGAGTTACCTGCAACCTGGAAACCGGGAGAGCGCTAGCCAAAGCCGGACTCCATCCCGCTGCGGGGGGAGACGGCCTGAGTCTATGCTCAGGAGACATGCTCCTAGAGGCATTAGTGGCTTGCGCAGGTGTCACATTGAACGCCGTTGCCACCTCGCTTGCGATTACCTTGCGCGACGCGACCCTGGAAGCAGAAGGCGAACTCGACTTCCGGGGTACTTTAGGAATATCTAGGGATATTCCGGTAGGTTTCAAGAGTATCCGCTTGAACGTTCGTTTGGACACGGACGCCACACCGGAACAAATCGACACTTTGCTGAGACTGACTGAGCGATATTGCGTGGTTTACCAGACCCTCGCCAAAACCCCTGTCCTTTCCCTGAATCAAAAATGAGAGAGTCTGACTTTCTTAAACCAACCTGGGAATTGAGCCTGCGCTACTCATAAGGAGCCTTCATGAATACTGAAATGGTGATCAACGCGATCATTTCGGTCGTTACTGGACTGGGGACCCTCTTTTTCGGGTACTATTTTCTCGGTGCTCGCCAAGTCCCCGAAGGGGATCAGAAACCCAAACGGGGTGACCCGGGTGTTTGGTTATGGGGAGTCGTCTTGGTTCTCTGGCTCGCCGTCGGGTCCTTCACCGCGGTCCTGTTCAACTATGACGCTAAGAGTGTCAGGCAAGCTGTAACCGACACGGAAAGCATTTTGGCGAACAAGATCGATTCCTCTCAGCAGGCGGCCGTGGCGGCCTTGCAAACCTCTAGTCAACAAAGCCTCGCTCTTGCGCAAGGGCGCATCGATGCCGAAATTGCCGACCTCTTGAAGACCAGCACGACCCTGATCAAGGCCAATCGAAGCCTGATCGTCGATAAGGCCAATGGAATCACTGCCAGGCTGGACGAGCTGAAAGGTGTCATGCTGAAACTTCAAGACTATACAAGCACGTCGATGGAAGCAAGCAAGAACATTCTCAGCGCGGTCACCGGTCTGGGCGAGAAGATTGATCACGTCTCTCTGGACACAGGCAAGGTTCTGGACCTCACCGGGAAGGTCTTCAGCTTGGATACCGACAACACAGCTGCCCTACAGACAATCAACAAATCAGTCGATTCTCTTATTGCCGCGCAAAAGGGCTTCAATAGCAGATTTGACCAGGCCTTTGGCAAAGAGGGTTTCGACAAAGCAGATATTCCAACCACGTCGGCCTTTGTCCAGGCATTGTATCTGAATTCTCTTTACGACGTCGTCAAGTCTCCGGAGTCTTTGGCTGAGACCAAAAAGGCCTATCAAGCGGCGCTTGCGACCAATGCCAGGTTCCATTTGGACTACCCGTGGGATGTGCAAAAGAGAAAGGAAATCATCACGAGTTTTTCGAACGCACTTTGAGGGGCTCGGTGACCCAGCGAGAGTCGGCACAGCGCATCTTTGAGGCGGCACTGCAGGCGGCCGACCCCCGTGGCGCGGTCCGCCGTGTTCTGCGGTACTCGAATGGAGTGCTGAGTGCGGGGAATCGCGCCTACGAACTCTCCACCATCCGCCGCGTGGTTGTCGTGGGCTTCGGCAAAGCCGGTGCTCCGATGGCACAAGCTGTCGAAGAAATCCTGGGTGGTCGGATCGATGCAGGCCTCGTCCTGGTCAAGAAAGGGCACGTCGCTCCGCTTGCCAAAATCGAACTGTTCGAAGCCAGCCATCCCATTCTCGACGAATCCAATCTGGCGGGAACCCGCCGCCTCCTGCAACTGCTTTCCTCGATCACTGAACAAGACCTTGTGATTTGTCTGATTTCGGGGGGAGGGTCCGCACTCCTGGAACTGCCCCGACAAGGAATTTCGTTGCAGGACTTGAGGGTGGCTACCGACCAACTACTGCGGGCCGGCGTGTCTATCTGTGACTTGAATGCAGTCCGAAAACATCTTTCGCAGGTCAAGGGCGGGCAACTGGTCGGCCTTGCCAACGGTGCCGAAGTGTTGTCACTGATTCTGTCGGATGTTATCGGTTCGCCCCTCGATACCATTGCCTCGGGGCCAACCGCGCCAGATTGTTCGACGTTCGCCCAGGCCCGCGAGATTCTTGACCGGTTTGGAGGGCCACAGGCGTTTCCGCCAAGCGTCGTCCAATACTTGGATCGCGGAATTTGGGGTGAGATTCCAGAAACTCCGAGCCGAGAAAATCCAATTTTTGCCCGGGTCCAGAACCTTGTGATCGCCGACAATTCCCGAGCTTGCGACGCGGCAGTCGAACAAGCCCGCCGGCTCGGATACCAGACGCTTTTGCTGACAACCTCTTTGCAGGGGGAGGCCCGCGAAGCTGCCAAATTCTTCGCTGCCATTGCCCAAGAAATTCTGCGCTCCAACCGTCCGGTCGCCCGCCCTGCGTGCGTCATCGCCGGCGGTGAGACGACAGTCACTGTGCGGGGAAAGGGCCTGGGAGGACGCAATCAGGAGTTGGCGCTAGCCGCCGCGATTGAACTCAAGGGGATGGCCGGTGTGGTGCTTCTTAGCGGGGCCTCCGACGGAACCGACGGTCCCACCGACGCCGCGGGGGCTATCGTCGATTGCGAAATCCT
The DNA here is from genome assembly GCA_964475005.1 of uncultured Spirochaetales bacterium. Taxonomy (GTDB): domain Bacteria; phylum Spirochaetota; class Spirochaetia; order JABEVK01; family JABEVK01; genus JAIFLN01. The sequence goes on along the minus strand of CAYYUZ010000017.1, from coordinate 30,969 downwards.
CGCCCGTGCCAAAAAGCTTGGCCGCGACGCTGGCGACTTCCTGGCAAACAACGACTCCTACCATTTCTTCGAAGCCCTGGACAATCTGCTCATCACTGGTCCGACAAACACCAACGTGAACGACCTCATCGTGATGCTGGTCGTCTGACTCAGCCGACGGCGCCGAAATTGGCGATGACGGATCGCAAACGCTGTTCGAGAAGCTCGTACGAGAAGAACCTTCGTCCCAGTTTGAAATTTTTCTCAACGGCCGCGGACGTGAACTCGGGTTCGTCGAGGTACCGCCTGACTTGAAGCAAGGTCTCGTCGGTCACGTAGCTGTCGATTAAGACGGTCTGAAAACCGATCGGTTCGATGTCACTCTCGAAGATCGAATACCGGTTGACCAGAATCGGCTTGCGGCAGAACACGGCCTCAAGAAAAGCGTTGCCAAACCCCTCGTAGGAAGAGGGGTAGGTCACAAAATCACAGTTCGCGTAACAATCCCAAAGGTTGTAGACCTTGTGCCCGTCGATCTGGCCGCGCTCGGTTCCCAGGAGCGAATCTCCGGTCACCAAGTCGACTTTCAAGAGCCGGGCGTAGTCGACAATGCGCCGGTAGTAAGCTGCTCCTTCGTCTCTTTCCTGGTGGCTCACCAAAAGTTTGACGCGGCGATCTGTCAGTCGGCTCGCGAGTTCGATGGCGTGCTCGATGCCCTTTCTGGCGATGATCCGAGTCGGCTGAAGGATGAGAATGTCCCCTTCGGCCATCCCCAAGTCGGTCCTGAGCGTTTGATTGAAGTCGTCGACTCCCTTGGGGGCCGAGGCGAAATCGAAGACATTCGGAATGATGACGCTGGAGAGTCCGCGCCGATGGCCCAGTTGCTTTCTGGCCTCGGTGTTGATGACGACGTGGTTCATGGAATGGACACGAGGAGGAAACGCCATGTCGAGGAAGTCGTCGACACCGCTCATGGTGAAGCGTTGACGCTCCCACGAGAAGTCATGGTGGTGGCCGATGGCCGGCATCCCGGTCTCGGCGAGCACCTCGGTGATCGCCAACCCCAGCGGGATGTTCATGGGAATAGCCAGAGCGTTTTCAACAATCATCAGCTCGATGTCAAATTGAGCGATGAAGCCGTAGAGACTCTTCTTGAGGAGCTGCCTGAGCCTGTGCACTTCTCCGGTGATCCATTCGTCGCGAACCGTTGTTCCGAAGCATTTTGCTTGAAGGGCGGCCACTTCAGAGTTCAGGAAATAGGCCTCGTCGACGAGAAAAGTGTGGTCGGCCGGCCGGTCGGACTGACCGCAGAAGTAGTAGCAATCAAGGCCCATGCGCTCAAGAACAACCGCCCACTTTTCCGTTTCGAGAGAAACTCCATCGATGCCCTTGAAGCGAGTTGAGACGAAGCCGACCCTCTTAAGCGAAGCTGTTTTGGTGAGTATCATTGTTGGTCTCCTTGAGAGGTGCCGTCGAGCCAGAGGATGCCCCACGGGGGAACCACCAAACAACCGGCGACAAGAGAATCGTCCTTCGGGTCGCCATCCTGCGAAGGATCAAACGGTAACCCGGTCGGCTGAAAATCCTTGGGCAGTCGGCAGCGAGCCGATTCCCCCGAGACGTTGACAACCGTGAAGACCGTCTTCGCCCCAGTGCCCCGCAAGAGGGTGAAGAACGGGCCTGAAACTGGCTGGTTCTTGGCGGACGGGCTTGGAGCCAGAATCGCACCAGATCCGTCCGGGGAGAGCACCCGCTGAGGAGCGCAGGGATCAAACGCGGAGCGATGGCCTCGAGATTTGAGAAGCGCCAACAGGCCTCGATAAACTCGGGAGCGCTCACTCGAGGTGTCCTCAAGCGCGGCGGAGAGCTCAGAGGCCGACAGCCGCTGTCGGTGAATGGACCGCTTGGAACCCGTGATCTCGGGGCCTCGCGGCCAGTTGTGAGATCCGACCAGGCTGTGGAACCAAACGGCAGGAACGCCCGAAAGCGCGAACATGGCGGCGTGACACGCCAGGAACGCTCGAACCCTTTCGTCGGGTGTGGTCGTTGGTTCGACCAGAGCGTCGAAAAACGTCGTGTTCAGCTCATAGGCCATCGGACCGTTCGCAGTTGACCGTTCGGATACCAGCCCTCCACGTGCCTTCACTGCCGCCACAAGGTGCTCGAATTCGGTTCCGGGCAGAAGATTGCGGACAGGGGTAACACCAATGCCGTCGTGGCTGGACAGAAAATTGAGGTAGACTCGCTCTGTCTGCGGCGCTGGCAGAGCGGCGGCCCACCTCGACAGGTAGTCGGATCGACCGCTGACAAAGGCGTGAAGCGCCAAAGGGGGCAGGGCAAAACGATAGACCAGACGAGCTTCGTCGCCCTTGCCGAAATAGGAATCATTGATCGCTTGGGGAAGGTTGGTTTCCGTTAACAGCGAGACGCCCGGGTCAACCGCGTCGATCAAAGCGCGAAGGAGCCTAACCAGGGTGTGCACTTCAGGGAGGTCGATGCAACTGGTTCCGTCCTTTTTCCAGGCGAAGGCGACGGCGTCGAGACGGATGATGGTGGTTCCCTTTTGCATGTAGAAAAGAACGTTCTCGACCATAGCCAGAAACACCTCAGGCTGAGAAAAGTCAAGGTCGACCTGATCAGAACTGAAAGTGGTCCAAACGAAAATTTCGGTACCATCGTCGCGGAACCGGCGGGTCAGAAGCGGATGGGTACGAGGTCTGAACACAGCCGAGGCGTCGAAGTCCTTGGGCCTAGTCACAAAGAACTGGTCGTACGGCGGGCGTCCTGCCAGAAAATCTCGGAACCAAGTTCCCTCGGCCGAGGCGTGGTTGAGGACTAGGTCGCACACGAGACCTAGGCTCCGGCCGATTTCTTTCACGTCTCCCCAGGTTCCGAACTGAGGCTCGACAGATTGGTAGTTCATGACCGAGAAGCCCTCGTCGGAGGAGGAGGGAAAAAAGGGGAGGAGGTGAACGTGGGAGAAGACCCCGGTCAAGCGCCTTTCAACGAATGAGGTCAAGTGAACCAACGGGCTTTCACCTTCGTCGTGCAACATGTCGGCATACGTGATCAAGACGGCGTCGGCGGCGGAGAAGGAACCGGAACTGCTGACTAGGGGCTTGGGTGACGTCTCCACTAGAGCTTGGAGCCGCTGGCCAATCTCCCTACTGCGTCCGGGGTAGAGCTCTTCGAGGTCCGAAAGGAGGCTCTCAGCGCCTTTCCAGGAAAGGTGACCGCCGGCGACGTTTTCCATGGTCTATTCTTCAGCACTTTGTCGGTGCGTGTCAATAAAGCTTTGCCCTGTGAAGAAAAGCGATTTCGACTATCCTGGCATGATGAAGGTTGCCATCCTGCATTTTCATCTTCGCCGCGGGGGCGTGACCTCGGTGATGCTCAAGCAAGCCACCTGCCTGGCGACCACGACACAGCCGCCGCAGTTGGCGTTCATCGTCGGAGCCACCGAAGTCGAATCGCCGCCGGTTCCCGTCTTCGTCGTACCCGAACTCGACTACGACTCGTTCTCGGGTATCCACAAAGTTGATTTGATGGCGGGTGCCGAAAGACTTGCCAAGGCCATCGCGGCAGCCCTTGGTCAGGCTTTCCCCAAAGGGTGCGACCTTCTTCACGTTCACAACCCGCTCCTGTGCAAGAACGTGCATTTGCTCGGCGCTTTGGCGTTACTGAAGAGCTGGGGACTGCCTCTCCTGGTCCAAGTTCACGACCTGGCCGAGGACTTCAGGCCCGAGGTCTACGATTCGCTCTGGCCGTATCCTGAATCCTGCGACTATGCGGTGATCAATCAGCGTGACCGAAACCATCTTGTCGCCGCCGGCCTGGAGCCCGATCATGTGCACCTTTTGCCAAATCCTGTTTCCTTCGTCGAGGATTTTGACCCTCGAGGCCCCTACGAGCAAGAGATTCGCCTAGGCAGAACTCTGGCGCTGTATCCCGTTCGGGCGATTGGAAGAAAAAACATCGGTGAGGCCATTCTGCTTTCGCGTTTCCTCCCTGAGGGAACCTCAATGGCGGTTACCCTGCCTCCTACCAGCCGCGGAGAAATGCAGCGCTACAATCACTGGGTGTCGCTGGCCCAGACCGGCAGCTACCCGATTGCGTTCGAAGTCGGAGTCGGGGCGACGCTTTCTGGGCTCTACGACACAGCCTTCTGCGTCGTCACCACTTCGGTGAAAGAAGGCTTCGGCTACGCCTACCTCGACCCGCTTATTCGAGGCGTTCCCGTTGTCGGCCGAGAGATTCCCCATATAGTGAAGGATTTCGCCGACAAGGGTATCGGTTTCACTGGCCTCTATCAAAGAATCGAAATTCCGCGGTCCTCGCTGCCTATGTCCGCGCTCAGGCAAACCGCGAATGCCCGAATCGCTGTCTTCCGTGACTCCTACGGCGCCTCGTTCGCAGGTCTTGACGGGTCGGAGCGCCTGGAGTCGATCCTACAAGGTTTGGCGACGCGTTTTGAACAGGAGGAGCTCGACTTTGGTTGCTTGAGTGCCGACCTGCAGGGCCAAGTCCTGAATCGCATACAAACCGACCCGGGTTACGCACACCTCATCGAAGAGACCAACCCTTTTGTCAAATCCGTTTTCGAAGGCATCACGACGGAAGCCGAAGCTCTCCGGCTGAGAACTGCCGTTCTTGGTGGCTATGGCGAGCGGGAATACGGTCAGAGCCTGCTCACGGCCTATGAGACGACGCTGGCCCGCACGGCGCGCGGGGCCATCGAAAAGGCGGAACTGGTGGCAAACTACCTCAAACCTTCCGCGTTCTTCCTGGTGGCATCGTGAGTTCAATTTCTCCCGAGGAAACAAAAGAACTTGTGGGGTTGTTGCGTAGCCTGTCTCAGGAAACGATCCGGGTCACCAGGCCTGCATTGAGGCCCGATCTGGAATCTCGTTCTCACTCGCTTCTGCCCCGACGTCCCCAGGCTGTTCTCTTCGACGTCTACGGGACGCTGGTGGTGAGCGCCGCTGGAGGAGAGCCCAACCTTGTGGGCCCCGGGACCGGGCGAGGTGGCACGGACGCCTTGGCCTGTCTGGAAGCGGAACTCGCCATGGCAGATTACTCGGGCCCGGCGGCGCTCTTCCATAACGAGTTGATGCGCGTGATCTATCGACAACGTGATAACGAGCTTGTTCGGACACCGCATCCGGAAATCGTCATCGAGGAAATCCTTGCCCAGCTTCTTCCATCGCTATCTGAGAATCGTCTGCGCCGGCTAGCGGTGGCCCACGAAGCCTGGTGCAATCCCTGCGCAGCGATGCCGGGCTCAGTCGAGCTCCTGAGAACTCTCGCGGCTTCTGTTCGTCTGGGGCTGGTGTCCAACGCCCAATTCTACACACCGCTCTTGATGGAAGCCCTCTGGTACAGCACCCTCGAGGAACTTGGACTGGAAAGAAGCCTCTGTGTTTTTTCGTGCGAGCTGAAAGTCGCCAAGCCTGATCCCGCGCCGTTTTTGAAGGCCGAGAGCGTCCTCCGTGAAGGCGGAATCTCGCCCGAACAGAGCCTTGTCGTCGGCAATAGTTCGGCCAACGACATTGCCCCGGCGAAGGAGCTCGGTTTCATGACAGCCCTGTTTGCCGGAGATTCACGGTCCTTTCGGCCCTCTCCGATTGGCTCTCAAGGAGAGCCGGACATCGTTTTGGTGAGTTTGGAAGAACTTCCCCTGAGGTGGCCTTCCGACCGGAGCTAATCCGGTGGCGGAGTGGGAGGGAATTTCTTGATGTACTCAGCAATAGTGCACATCGGAGGTCGTTCCACCAGAGAGATTGGCGAGGCCAGAATCTTCAGTTTTTCGGCGTCAGACTCGAGAGCGATATGCAGTTTTCCGAGTTCCTTGAGCACCGAGATCTCCTGGTACCTGCCCAGACGGTCAAGCACGGTGGCCAGAATACCGAACGACATGCGGCTCAGGGCCTCGATGGTCTGATTTCGGTGGATTCGTTCGTCCATGTCGACTTGGGCAATGATTTCGGCTCCAAACTGGTGGAAAATATCGATCAGATGGCCAACTTCGACGCCGTAACCCACCGAGAAGGGCAACTGCTCCAGGATCTTCCGGCGGCCGGCGTACTCTCCGCTCAACGGCTGAACCAGTTCCGCAAGCGCCGGGTAGAAGAGCGAGAACAACGGCCGGATCAGAATTTCGGTCACCCGGCCGCCTCCACTCGCGGTGAGTCCTCCCGCCGAGCGTATGGGGCGCTTGTAAAACGCCTTGACGTAGCCCACGTCGTCGTTCTCCAAGAGGGGACCGACCAGACCGTAAAGGAATTTTGGATTGATGTTGCTGATGTCGGCATCGATCCAAACGATAATGTCACCCTTCAGGACATACAGACTCTTCCACAGGTTTTCCCCCTTGCCCCGCTGGGTTCCGTAATTGGGGAGGATGTCCGTCGACACGAAAACTGTCGCGCCGAAACTCTTCGCGATCTCCCTGGTCTTGTCGGTCGAACCCGAATCGATCACGGCGATTTCGTCGAGAAGGGCAAAACGGTCCATGAGTTCCGTTTTGAGGACAAGAATCTCCTTGGCGATCGTCGCTTCTTCGTTCAGGGTCGGAAAAGCCAGAGAAATCGTGAGGTTCTTGGTCTGCTTAAGTTCTACCAAACGCTTCTTGTCACTATAGCTGCTGTTGTGAAAGGACTGGCTGAGTATTGAGACGGGTCCCGGCGTTTCGTTCATTGTCACTACCTCTCCCGCCGCGCGGTGGTAGCCGAAGCCCCTTCCACCACCAGAAGCAGCTGCCTAAATCCGGACGCTATCGGACTCAGCTCGATCTCATCGGTCTTGAGGTTCGATGTCAACCTGGTGATACCTACGGCGACGGCTGGAATTCCCTTCTCGTTGAGAAGTGCGACTTTGTCCGAGACAAAACCAGGTGTAGGCTTGATCACTGTCTTGGCGAGTGCCGTCCGAAGCGCGTCGAGAATCGGTTGATTGAGTTCGGGGCTACCGACTGACCGTTTGAAACGAACGAGAGTATCGATCTTCGTTTTTGAACCAAGAGGTGTCTTTTCGATGATCTGAGTGACCTCGTGCTTGATCGATTCAAGGACCTTTTGGTTGTCCGCAAAGAGCTCAAAGTCCATCTGGGCTTCGGTGGCCCAATGGCCAAACCCCATTCCTGCTTCCATTCGAGCGATGTTGACCGAGGCCGTCTTGTGTTCGTCCCAAGCGAGGTTCCCGACCTGAGAAGCGATCTCGCCGAGAATGGATGCCGCTGAGACAAGCGAACCTGGCGAAAGCATTTCTTTGTCTTCGGAGTTCACAACTACAGAGAGGCGGTAGGAACCGACCTGTTGGGTTTCCACAATGCCCACTCCGGTGCCGCGCACAAAGATGGCGCAAGAAATCCTATCCCCCCAACCGTCGAGGAAATGGCGAAACGCCTCTTCTGGTTCATCCACTGAAGAGGACCTGGTGAAGACGACGAGGAGGTTCTTGTCGAGATGGAACCCGGTCGCCTGAGCAAATTCAGAGAAGACGAGGAGAGCTGCCGCACCGAGACTTCTTTCGCCCAATCCGTTGCCGGAAGCCCGTTCCCCCGAAAGATGGACGGAATTTCCCAGTTGAGAGTAGTCGGCGTCGCCCACTTCGGCTACAAGCAGGATGAAATCGCGGCGGGTTCCGAAGGCCGGAAACAGCGCGAGAAGGTTACCCCATTCATCGGTAAAGACGTTTGAAACACCAAATTCGCCGAGACGAGTCCGGATGAATTCCATCCGCAGTTTTTCTTCGTTGCTGGGGGATGGAATATCATTGAGAAGGACGGCGTCAGAAACAATTCGACTTGAATACTTGGCTGCGTCGAGTTTCTTGAGTTCCCTCAGTGCCTCCCAGGCTTGATGTCCGCCAAAGACAAGCCCGAGGAAGCCGGCGATCCGTCGAAGAAATAAATGGATTCTTCTCAGAGGCGCTCCTTCGTTCGCGGTTCAACTATCTGTCAATATCCTATGGATCGCAGAAAAAGGACACCCGAGCGCAGGAAAGACTCTGCGGTCCTGCCTCTAGACCTGCAGGAGGTAAGTGTCCATGCTGGGTGTCGAACGCCAAAGGAGAAGAACAATGAATGAAGTCATCGATTTCCTCGTTGTGACTTGGAAGGGCTCTCCGCCGATCACCCACGGCTTGGTGATTCTGGCCGTTGGCTGGATCTGTGCCCTGCTCCTGCGTGCCATCGTTCGCGGGATCTTGGTCTTGTTCCGCTTCGACCGCTTTGCCGACACGGTTGGGCTCGGAGAATTTCTCAGAAATGGGAACGTCGCGTACCGTCCAGCCAAGCTTTTGAGCGTGTTCGTCTATCAATTCTTCATCTTGGTGACGTTCCTGGTCGCGTCGAGAGCTCTCGATATCGCCGCCGTCAACAGCATCACCGACAGCCTAGTTCAAGCCCTTCCCGCTGTGATCGCCGCAATCTTCATCACTGTCGTCGGCCTGGCTGTGGTTTCGTTCCTGTGCAACGTCCTAGAAACCATCGTTCGCAACACATCGGTGACGAACGTCAGAGCCGTCGTCAACACGTTTCGCTTCATAGGATACTCGCTCATCATTCTTCTAGCTTCTGATCAACTCGGATTTGGGAAGAGCCTCCTCAGCTCACTTCTGTTGATCGCGTTTGCCGCTCTTGCCCTGGCGGTAGCGATTGCGGTCGGATTTGGGTCAGTCGACATGGCTCGAAGGACGCTGGAGGACTTTTTCAAAAGCCAAACAAAGTCGAACTCAAACAATCGAGATTCCGATCCGGGTGCCTGAGAAATTCGACAGGTGGTTCCCTGAGACCGTGTTCTAGTGAATGAATATCTGCAAAAGGAGCATTGCGAGCCCCGCCAAGTAGCCGGCGAGAGCCGGGAGGCCAATGCGCCGGGCATACCAGCCGAACCGTAGATTCGAGAACCCCATGGCGGTGATTCCTGCCGCTGACCCAATAACCAGTAGACTCCCGCCAGTTCCTGCAGTGAACGCTAGCCAATGCCAGAACGGAGTGTCCGTGGCGAATTGAGTGAGTGGGAACATTCGTGCGGCCCCGGCTACCAATGGTACGTTATCGAAAACAGAGGACAAGACGCCCAGAAAAGCAGCGATCAGAGCTGGGTTGACGAGCCAGGAAACCAACGTACTGGCTAGTACCGACAACACACCGGCGTCGTCGAGTGCGGCAACAGCAATCAAGATTCCGATGAAGAACAAGATACTCGGGAGGTCGATTTTTTTAAGGGCGCTCGGCAAGGTTGGACGTCTGTCGACGTAGCGGAGCTTGCCCCTCCCCAAAATTTCCGTGATGATCCACAGGAAACCCAGGCCTGTGAGCAACGACAGGTACGGGGGAACGTGAAGCCAGGTCTTGAGGAGAGGAACCGCAATCAGAAACCCGGCTCCGACGACGAACACCAGGTTTCGTCCAGGGACAGCGGACACCGGTGTGACCTCGACGGCTGGTTCGAGCTTCCCTTTCAAGCGGCCCGCGACCAAAGCCAAAGGCACCAGGAACGAAATGAGCGAAGGTAAGAAGAGTGCCTGTACAACCCGAGGGAAGGTCAGCTGTCCGCCGATCCATAACATGGTTGTCGTGACATCGCCGATGGGTGAGAAGGCGCCACCGGCGTTCGCCGCGACCACGATCATGCCCGAGAACAAAAGACGATCTTCCCCTTCGGGCAAACGTTTCGCAGTGACGGCCAGCATGACAAGGGCCGTCGCCAAATTGTCGAGCACTGCTGACAAGAAGAAGGTGATGAGGCCGATGACGACTAGCAAGAGTCTTTTGTTCGAGAATCCAAGTCGCTTTGTGATCAAATGAAATCCATCAAAGGACTCAATCACTTCCACTATGGTCATGGCTGCCAGCAGGAAGAAGACAATCGAGGAGATTTCGACGAGGTGGTGTTCCAAGAGGTTGTCAATTCCACCCGTATTTCCACTTAGTGAGAGCCATGCCCAGCAGAGCCCGCCAGTCACCAGCGCGACCGCCGCTTTCTCGATCTTGAGAGGATGCTCGAGAGTGATGATTAAGTACCCGACCAAGAAAAGGATCGTCGTGACAATCATTTCTTGGGTTCCGCGGTGGTGATCAAGGTTTCATGGATGAGGTTCAAATCGGAACGGTCTAGCCGCAACCGAAGGAAAGCCGCCAACCTTTCCTTGTCGGCTGGAGGAGGTTCGATTGTCCACCGAGCAAAGGCCGTCGGCTGTTTTCGAGGGGCAGTATCTGTCGGATTTTGTGCCGTGAGGTCACCCCAGGCGAGATTGGCCAACGCCGGAAAGAGAACAGCGACTTCCCGTGTGACTTCAGGAACCAATGTTTCTGTCGAGGGAATACCCGGCAACAAATCTTGTGGCGCGTTGGAACCACTTGTTCCGGGTTGCACAAACCGAATCGTCAGGTTATTGAGCCCGTAATGCGCCAACTGCTGGTTGAGGTGACCCTTGAGGTCCTCGGAAAGGGGGGCTCCCACCAAGGCCACCTCGAGAATCCGTTTGTCACCCTGGTGAACGACTTTTGTGCTGACCACCTGAGTGTCAGTGAACACCAAATTAGACTGTTCAAACTGAGTCAGTTGGGCCTGCCATCCGGATTCTGTGACGACGTTATAGGCAATAAGAAGGCTCGGCGTGACGAAGACCACGACCGCGATGACCGTCAGAATAATATGTCGGCGTCGTAGCTTCCCTTGATCCACAGCTTCGCCGTCGACTGGCGTCCGAAGGTGAAGAGCCTTGCTGAAAAGATAGGTCACAAATCCGATGAAAACGCTGTTGATCATGTAGAGATAGAACGCTCCGGCAAAAACAGCAAAGTTGCGCGTCGCTAGTCCAAATCCCGCCGTACAGAGTGGCGGCATGAGTGCGGTTGCAATCGCAACTCCAGCTAAGAGATTGGTACTCTTGGATTTCTGCGACATACCCACCATCAAGGCCGCGCCACCGAGGGAAGCGATCAAGACATCATAGAAGGTTGGCGTCGTCCGTGCGAGAAGTTCGCTCGTCGTCACTGAAAGCGGTGAAAGCCAGAAGTAAAGTGTAGAAGCCACCAAACTGATTCCCGTCATCAGGGCAAGGTTTGCCAGGGACCGACGTAGCATCTTCAGATCGTAGATTCCTAGCGCCAAGCCTGCGCCAGTAATCGGCCCCATCAATGGACTGATAAGCATGGCACCAATGATGACGGCAGGTGAGTTAAGGTTGAGCCCAATGCTGGCGACAAAGATGGCCAGCACAAGTGACCAAACATTCGGCCCCCGAAAGGCCACACCATTTCGGATCGCAAGGACCATACCTTCTCGGTCGAGGTCGGCATCGAGTCGAAACAATTGTGTCACTTTTTGTCTTAGCGGTGTCGAAGTCAACAAATTCTCCTCAAGAAGCTGCTGTATGAGGCTCCGGTGAACTCAGCTCGAAGGGTGCACAAACTGGGCGTTGCTTAAGACAGGTCTTCAAACTCCACCAGTCCGAAATAAGTCTCGGACTGGCAAATTGGTTACTACAGAATATCCAATAAATTTGGTTTCGGATAGCAGAAAAGAAATAAGGATGTAGTGGAGCCGCGACCAACCCCGACGCCTTTAGTTGAGCTATGGTCATTCCTGGTCATCGGCGCAGCCGGAAGGGTCATCCAACGTTTCTGGCGCGGGAGTTTCAGGCTCATTTTTGAGGGGCAATCGGAGAGAAGAAAATGAACATTAGAATCAACTCAACGGAAATACGATACGCGATCCCGCGCCATTTAGTTGCTTAGATAAACAAGCAGTTCTTGAAAAGGTTACATTCGAAAATATAGGAATATTTACGAGTATAACTACCGGAATAGTGTAACGATCTATTCAGTAATCTTGTCTAGTAGTCAGCGCGCATACAGGAGTTTCCATGTTTTCTATTTTCGGTATGAACTCAAAGAGGTTCATCACTCTCGCGATACTAACGACCCTACTATTTCTTGGTCTTTCTGATTTGTCTTTCGCCGAGCCGAGCCCTGTTGTTGTCCCCACAGGCCTATTTGACATGCAGCAGAACTTCCGGCAGATTGCGAAGTCGGTATTGCCAAGTGTTGTTGAAATTCTGACCACATCGACGAGCGAGCAAACAGTACCCCAGCTCCCCTTCCTGGGGTCACCTTTCGGTCTCCAGACGGAACCCGATCAGAGAATGCCCAAGCCGACACAGAAAGTGCAAGGTCTGGGAAGCGGTGTCATGATTCGGCGAGACGGAGCGAAGGTCTACATTTTGACCAACAATCACGTCATCGACAGGGCCGAGACGATCAAAGTGACGCTGAACGATGGCCGCAAATTTGACGCCAAACTTGTGGGCGCCGATCCCCGTCGCGATTTGGCGCTGATTTCTGTCGAAGCGGGTGGAAAGGATATTATCCTCGCAAAGCTTGGCGATTCCAATGAGCTGCAAGTCGGTGACCTAGTGATGGCAATCGGAAATCCGCTGGGGTTGGATTTTACCATGACCCACGGAATCGTGAGCGCGTTGGGACGACGCGGCGGGCCCGATGATTCCAGCATCGACACCTATATTCAGACCGACGCCTCGATCAATCGCGGCAATTCGGGGGGAGCCCTAGTCAATCTTAAGGGCGAAATTGTCGGGATCAACACCTGGATCGCGTCGCCCAATGGTGCCAGCGTCGGCTTGGGATTTGCCATACCGATTGACTTGGCCAAGAAACCCATCGAGGGATTTATAGGCCACGGATCTGTCCAGTACGGCTGGTTGGGTGCAGAAGTTTCGGGTTTGACTGACGATGAGGCCAAGGACCTGGGGGTTCCCCCGGAGGGATCCTTCGTGTCAAGCGTTTTCAAGGATTCTCCCGCTGATAGGGCGGGGATTCTCCCCGGAGACTTCATCACCAAGATCGACGGTCAGGACGTCAAAGATACGCCCACCCTTGTGCAAATCGTTGGGGATCTTCCGGTAGGAAAAGGCACCGAGTTTCAGATTTTGAGGCAAGGTCAAAAGGTCACCAAGACAGTGACGATTCAGGAACGTGTCAAGGAATCCGAGATTTCCAAACTACGAACGTGGCCCGGACTCGCCGTCGCGGCTATCACTCGAGAAATTCGCGATCAGTTGACTATCGATTCGGCAATTCACGGTGTGATTGTCACGCAGGTTGAAGCCCATTCGACGGCCGAAATTGCCGGCATCAAACAGCAAGATGTCGTGACAAAAGTCAATGACCAACCCGTCAGTTCCGTGCGCGATTTCTATCGTCTGTTCAATGCCAAACAAGGCGAAGTCAAGATCACTTTCGCTCGCGAGGGAGAAGAACTGAGCATCGGCATTTCCCGGTAATTCACCAGTAGTCTTCAAGTCGTTTTCGAAAAAGGGTCGACCCAGCCGGACCAGAGAGTCTCTGTTCGGCGGGGTGACCCTTTTGTTTCGAGTATCTTGTCGACCTCGCCGAGAAGCCATTGTCCTCCGCTAGTGACTGTAGGTCCTTTTCAACGCACTTTCCATTCTCTGCTCTCGAAGTGCTCCAGGGGAGGGATCTAGGACACTTAGAAATGATTAATCCAAATATATTCTATTAATTAGAAGGTGTGTAACTATTTCATTGTTATCTGTTTCGTTGTATCTTTCCCTCTGAAACAGGCTCGACTATCGGGCAAGGAGTTCTTATGGACACTATGACAGTTGAAATTGCGGCCGCCGTCTTCGTGGTCGTCGTTTTCTTTTTCTCTGGGATTCAGATCGTCAGACCCACGATGCGAGGGCTGACCGAGCGGTTAGGAAAGTACCATCGGTACGCCGAGCCGGGCTTCCACTGGATCATTCCCGTGGTGGACAAGATGTTCCAGATCAACATCACCGAGATTATGGTCAACGCCGAACCTCAGGAGATCATCACCAGCGATAAACTGAACGCCAGCGTCGACGCCCAGGTCTACTTCAAGGTCCGAAGTGATGAAGAAAACGTGAAGAATTCCCAGTACAACGTTTACGACTACAAGTATCAGATCGTGAATTTGGCCCGAACCACCCTCCGTAACATCATAGGCACCATGACTCTAAAGTCAGCCAACAGTGAACGGAGCATGATCAACGGAGAACTCCACAAGACTTTGCTCGAGGAAACGGCGCATTGGGGAATCGATATCGTCAGGACCGAACTCAAGGAAATCGACCCACCGAAGGACGTTCAGGAAACCATGAACCGGGTCGTCAAGGCTGAAAACGAGAAAGTGGCTGCTATCGACTTCGCGACAGCGACAGAGACTATGGCCGACGGAGCCCGAAGAGCCGAAATCAAGCACGCCGAAGGCATCCGCCAGGCCACCATCCTCAAGGCCGAAGGCGAAGCGCAGGCCATCAAATTGGTCAACGAAGCCGCTGACAAGTACTTCGTTGGTAACGCGCAACTCCTCCGTCGGCTTATTGCTGTCGAAACATCCCTGGCAGCGAACGCAAAGATTGTGGTTCCTTCCGGCACCGAACTGGTCAACATCATCGGCGACCTTGCCGGAATTCTTCCGTTGAAACGGCCCGAGACCCCCAAGTCATGAGGCGAGGGCAAGAATGATTGAGATACTCCAGACGGGATCTCCAAAGATCCTCGGTATCAAGTTGAGTGGGAAGCTGCATGATCTGGACTACCGCGCCTTCGTGCCAAAACTTGATGCTGCTATCGCACAGGCGGGGAAGATCCGGCTCCTGGCGTATTTCGAAGACTTCCGCGGGTGGGACCTGCCCGCAGCCTGGGACGACCTTGTGTTCGGTCTCAAGCATTACTCGGACTTTGGGCGTATCGCTATGGTTGGTGACAGGAAATGGGAAGAATGGATGGTCCGTTTTTGCAAGCCGTTCACTCGTGCGAACGTGATGTACTTCGATGCCTCCGAGTGTGATCTTGCCTGGGTTTGGTTGCGAGAGGAGAACCTCTCTAGTCCCGAAGAAATTAGAAAGGAAAGGTAGGTGTCATGAACTCCAAGAAGGGTCATCCCAAACCGAGCGATTCCAAACTACGCGACTCCCTTCCGGTTCTCCCGATGAGGGAGATGCAGGCGAAATTGGGGTCCTCATCCGAAGGCCTCACCCAGGTTGAAGCTGAAAAGCGGTTGTTTCAATATGGGCCGAACGAGATCACCGAAAAAAAAGAGAATCCCCTGCTAAAGTTTCTTTCCCGGTTTTGGGGCCCCATTCCATGGATGATTGAGATAGCCGTCATCTTGTCCGGCGTTGTCCAGCACTGGCCGGATTTCTTCATCATCCTACTTCTGCTTATGGCAAACGCCTTGGTTGGGTATTGGGAAGAACACGAGGCGGGGAATGCCATAGCGGCCCTGAAAGCCAAGTTGGCGATCAAAACTAGGGTGAAAAGAGACGGGAAATGGATCACTCCCTCGGCGCGGGAGTTGGTGCCTGGTGATGTGATCCGGATACGAATTGGGGACATCATACCCGCAGATGCACGCCTTCTGGATGGCGACCCGGTCGAGGTCGATCAGTCGGCGTTGACGGGAGAGTCACTTCCGGTTTCACGAAGCCCAGGTGAGGTCGTGTTTTCCGGTTCCATCCTTCGTCAGGGCGAGATTGGCGCCATGGTCTATTCAACCGGCGCTGATACTTACTTCGGCAAGACGGCACTATTGGTCGACGAAGCTCACACCATCAGCCACTTCCAAAAGGCCGTCTTGAAGATCGGAAACTACCTGATCTTTCTTGCCGTTGCGTTGGTGGCGGTCATCATCGGCGTCGCGATCTTTCGGGGAGATCCGATCTTTACCACGCTGCAATTTGCATTGGTGCTGACCGTGGCGGCCATACCCGTGGCGATGCCAACCGTGCTGTCCGTTACGATGGCCGTCGGAGCCCGTCTGATGGCCAGAAAGAAAGCCATCGTGAGTCGGCTTGTGGCCATCGAGGAACTAGCGGGCGTTGACGTGCTTTGTTCGGACAAGACCGGAACGCTGACTCAAAATAAGCTAACCCTGGGGGTCCCTTTCGCCGTGGCCGACGTTTCGGCCGCACAGGTGATCCTTTGCGGTGCCCTGGCATCTCGCGCGGACAACGATGATACTATCGATCTTGCTGTCCTAGGGGGACTGGAAGGCAAGTCTCTGGACGGCTACAAGATGCTGCATTTTCAACCCTTCGATTCGGTACAGAAAAGAACCGAATCAGCCGTCTTGGGGCTCGATGGAAGATCGTTCAAAGTGACAAAAGGAGCACCGCAGGTCATCCTTGAACTGTGCTCGAATGCCGCTGCGGTCAAATTGTCTGTTGATGAGGCAGTCCAGGATTTTGCGTCCAAGGGCTTTCGTTCGCTGGCCGTGGCCCAAGCGATGGGTGACGGAGCGTGGAAGTTTCTTGGTATTCTTCCCCTGTTTGATCCTCCGTGGGACGACGCCAAAGCGACCCTTGAGACCGCGAGGGGCATGGGAGTTTCCATCAAGATGGTCACGGGTGATCAGTTGGCCATAGCCCAGGAAACCGCAAGAATACTGGGGATGGGCACCAACATTCTCGACGCCAGGAACCTGGGGGACTCCAAGAAAGTTGAGCCGCAGTCCGTGGTCGAATCGATCGAAAATGCCGATGGGTTTGCCCAGGTGTTCCCAGAACATAAGTTTCACATTGTCGATGTTCTGCAAAAACAAGGCCACATTGTCGGGATGACAGGAGACGGGGTCAATGATGCTCCCGCTCTTAAGAAAGCTGACTGCGGCATCGCGGTCATGGGGGCGACTGACGCGGCGCGAGCAGCTGCCTCGATCGTATTGACCACCCCCGGCCTGTCGGTGATCATTGACGCGATCAAAGAAAGCCGAAACATCTTTCAGCGAATGACAAGCTACGCTATCTATCGCATTGCCGAGACGTTGCGGGTGCTGTTGTTCATGACTTTGTCGATTTTGGTTTTCAATTTTTACCCTTTGACGGCGGTAATGATCGTAATCTTGGCGCTTCTCAACGACGGAGCGATCCTTTCGATTGCCTACGACAATGTTCAATACAAAAGCAACCCTGAAGCCTGGGACATGCGGATCGTCTTGGGAATTTCCACGGTCCTTGGTGTCATCGGCGTTGCCTCCGCCTTTGTGTTGTTCTACCTCGCGGAACGCGTCTTCCATCTTGACCGCGAACACATTCAGACGCTGATGTACCTGAAGCTTTCGGTGGCTGGACACCTCACAATCTTTCTCACCCGCACACGCGGGCCGTTCTGGTCCACCAAGCCAGCGAAGATTCTCTTTGCGGCGGTCGTTGGCACCCAAATCATAGCGACGCTGATTGCAGTTTATGGAGTGTTCATGGCCCCAATAGGTTGGGGTTGGGCAAGCTTTCTTTGGGGTTATGCACTACTGTGGTTCATAGCCAACGATCGCGTGAAACTGCTGGCGTATCGCATAATTGATCGGATCAAGAAAATCCCGTAGCAGTCCCTGTTGCCAAACAACTCCCTCAAATCCTTCTTTACACGTAGTAAACTGCGGTTCTTGGATCGTTTTTTGCTTCGTCGGGCGGCGGAGTCCCTTCAAGTGGTGTAGCAAGGTCGAGGGTCTGCTCTCGCAGTCGGTGTCCCTCCGAATGCTTTCCTCCGCCAAGCGATGACTAGGTTTTTTGGGGGGGACCTCAGAGGAATTGAGGTTCAGTCTCGCGTAATAGAGAGACGGTGTGAGTCCAAAAATGGGCCCCTTTCAGGGATGCAACAACCAATCTCGAAAACCATCGCTTTCGAGATTGGTCTGAGCACCTGGGGTATAAATGGCGGCGGCTGGAACTGGTTCGTATCTACCTGGAAGGACTAAAGAGATCTTCCAGAATTCATTCAGCCTCGGCCTGAAATCGATCGGACGACTACAGCACGCGATGCCCTTTGCGCGGGAAGACAGGCCCCCAAAAGTGACGCTCCCCAACCGGTGGACACCGTCAGTACATAGGATTGCCATTGGAAGACGGCGTAAAAGCGGTCGCCGAAAGGAAACGGCAAATCGGGTGGCAGATATGGTTTGAGGTCTAGTCCTACCGAGCCAAGCCAGATGGCCAGCGGTGTCGCGATGATCGCCCCGACCACCGTCGCCACGAAACCCAAGGCGACCCCCTCCCTTAGGACCAGTCCCATCACACCGGCTCTACGCATTCCCAGTGCCCTCAGAGTACCAAGTTCACGGCGGCGCTCATGGATCGACATCGACATCGAATTGAGCATTCCCAAAGTCGCGAGCAAGAACACCAGAGTCAGAAGGAAGTAGAAACTGCCTTCATCGGCATTGACCGCGTCGATGGTTTCGGCTGCGAAACGCTTCCACGAGTAAAGCTTGACTCCGGTAGGGAGCACCGGATGAATCTTGTTCACCCAATCGTCGGGGTTCACGCCGGGCTCCAGACGAAGAACAATGCGATCGACCCGACCGTTGAGATCAAGCAGCGACCAGGCCGACGGAAGGTCCCAATATACCACATGATCGTCCAGGGGAGAGTATCCGAAAGAGAAAATGCCTGACACCTGAGCATAGGTGAAGTTCTCAGCGCCTTGGCTATCAAAGGCCGTCAGGTAAACGGTGTCGCCCGGTGCCAGCTTCCATTTGTCGGCCAAGCCTTGACCGAGGAGCAAGCCCGGGCCGTGAGGATAGGCTCCCCGTTTGATCTGTTGATGGAGAACCGTCACCTCAGCTTCATCGTCAAAGTTGAGGGCCCTCACCAGAAGATGAGTGCTTCTGCCCTTGAACGAGATTTTGCCCAAAAAATCTAACCGAGCGCTGGCGTGAGCCACACCTTTCCACTGTCTTGCAGCCGATAGGTTGGGCTCGCCAACCAGGGTCAGGTTCAGCGGAAGCCGACGTTCCTCGGCCAAATAATCCGGTCGAACAATCTGCGCTTGGCCCGTGTCGAAGTCTTGAACACCCTTAAAGATGAAAGTGTTGTATCCTCCCATCCACCCTATCCCCAGAAAGAGAAAAGCCATCCCCAAGCTGAGGGTGGACGCATTGAGAAACGTCCTCTTCTTCTGACGCCACAAGTTTCGAAATGCCCACATCCATTGGTCCATTTAAGCCTCCGCCAGTCCATCAAGAATGGGAGTTCTGGCACCGGTAACTCCAGAATAGAGCGCAGCCAACAAGACCGTGACGAGGCCTGCGGCCACGCACTCCAACACAAGATAGCCTTCCAAAGCGAACGGTATTTTCGCTCCGACGCCAATCGCGGCACCAGCCTGGCCCATATCGAGCCCCTGGCCAGAAAGAATCAAGACCGCAAGGCATCCCAAGATGGTTCCCGCGGCCGTCCCCAGCCCTCCCAAGATGACACCTTCGCGAAGAGCCAATCCCAGGGCCCCAGACTTGCGCATTCCAATGGCTCGTAGGGTCGCCATGACTGGCAGGCGTTCCAAGAAATTCATAAGAAGCGAATTGGTGATCACCATGGCAGCGACCACAACTAAGAAGCAATTGATCCCCAGCATGAACACGTCGAAGAGTTTAACGAAAACTAGAAAGCTTCCTTGAAACTCTGACCAAGTCTGAATCTCCAGCGTCGTTGGAGGGTAGACCTTCGTCACTTGAGTCCTCAGACGATCGGCATCCTGCGAACTGTCGGCAAGAACGCGAATCTCTAGCCCTCCGCTTCCTAGCCCCGTCAGCTCCTTTGCCATGGGCAACGAGACGAGGGCATGGCCGTCATCTGAACCAGGATTTCCCGTGGAATATAGCCCGGTTACAGTGAGCTCGCGATAGGAAGGCATGTCCCAGGAATCTTGGGTGAGCACAACAACGGAGTCCCCCTCTTTCAGCCCAAGAAGTTTTGCCGCGCCTACCGAAACGACAACGCTTCTGCCCGCCAACGAAAACTCACCCAGTTGGAAACTGTCACGCACCCCTTTGGCGGCGAACCCCTGGGCTTCGACTCCGTCGACCTCAAGAAAAAGGGACTTCTCACCGTTCAAGAGCATGCCTCCAAACGGAAGAAACTCCTCCGCGGTTTGGATTCCCGGAACCGATTTCAAGCGGGCCAGAATTGTCCCGGGATCCTTCAGAACGGGGACAAGGGCGAGGGGATCGGGTTGTTGGCTCCAGCCGGCGGCATGCAGCCGAAGGTGACCACCTTCGCGGACCATCTTTTCTTCGAACTGGTTCTTTACGCCGGCCAACATTCCCGACAGAAACACCATGACGAAGACGCTGGCCGCCACCGCACCCGCCACCAAAAGGTTCCGCTTCCACTGTTTTCGCGTGAATTGCCACGACATCTTCCACAACATGGCGACCCCCTAGTCTTCGATTCGCCCGTCGCGCAAGTGAATAATCCGCGACGCGTAACGAAGGAGATCAGGATTGTGGGTTGTCATGAAGAAGGTCACACCCTGTTTTCGATTTAGCTCGGCCATGATTTCCATGATCTTGGCGCCGTTGCCGCTGTCGAGATTGGCCGTGGGTTCATCGGCAAGGATGAGTGAAGGACTGTTGACCAGCGCACGGGCAATGGCGACGCGTTGCCGCTGACCACCCGACAGCTCGTCCGGTCGGTGTTCCAAGAACTCGGAAAGGCCAACCGACGCTAACAGATGTTCCACTTTATCTTTTCTGGCCTTGGGGTTTGATTTTGCCAGAACCAAGGGGACTTCCACATTTTCAAACACGTTGAGAACGGGAACCAAATTGAAATTCTGGAAGATGAAGCCGATTTGCGCCAGGCGACGATCCGATTCCTGATTGTCGGTGGACTGACTAGTGTCCTTCCCTTCGAGGAGCACTTTTCCTGATGTCGGACGGTCGAGCAGCCCCAGAATGTTCAGGAGTGTCGTCTTTCCGCAGCCCGACGGACCAACCAAGGCGACAAACTCCCCTTTTTCGACTTCCATGGAAATGCCGTCGAGTGCCCGGACCGAGGTGGTGCCCATCAAGTAGTCTTTGGTGACGTTATCCAAACGAACGAGGGTCATCGGGTCAACCTCGTTTCCGAGAAATCGCTTTCCGGCAGGTCTGGTCTGGCTTGCAATTCGTTGATCGCCAATAAGGTGTAAGTGCCAGGTTCTTCGAAGGATTCCATCTTGTACTTGCTCGGTCTGATTGCACCGCCAAGAGTCTGGTAGTCCGAGAAACTCATCCTCTTGAACAAGAGGCCCGATTTCGCCGTGTAGTCGATTCTGACGGGAAGGTTACTGCCTGGCCGGACCCAGGCTTTTATCTTGCCGTATTGCGCTTGGGAAGTCTTGGGGACTCCTTCCAAGACCACAGTGTCCACTTGCCCCAGACCGACAACCTCCACAGATTCATGGTCCACGATAGCTGCTGCGTAGTCGCGGGAAAAGTGGGGTTCCGCCACGTCCCCGTTTGAGAAAACACTCCCCTGAAACGACTGCTTCGGCGAAAGCCGTAGTGGCTTGGTCGACCCCGAAGACGGACTATAGAGCCACAATCCTTCCGATTTCTGAAGGAGTCTCGTGCCTTTGACCCGGGCAGGCGAAATCAGTTCCATCAAGCTGCCAGTTCCCTTTCGGTAGAGCAGATCGATCACAAGTACGGAAGTTTTATCTGGCTTGATGGTCGTCATTTCCATAACCGAGTGGTATCTCGCCGGGACCAAGGCTTCATCCATGGATTCCAAGATGGACTGCGGGTCGAGTGCGGCGACCCGGCCCAAGACACTCAAAAAAATACTGAAAGAAAACCAAAACGTTCTGGTCAAAGTTTTTCCTCCTGATGGGATTTCAACAAGGCTTCCATGAACTGAAGGTATTCGATCACTTGGTTCCGTCCTTTTTCTGCGAGGGAATAGACCGTCTGGACCGTGGCACCGGCGATTTCCTTTCGTTTTTCGATGTAGCCGTTGAGCGAGAGTTTTTCCATATGGTTGTAGAGACTGCCGTCCGGTAGCCCCAGCAAGGCCTTGAACTGGTTGTATGACGCCGATCCTTGCCGATGGAGGACCATAAGGATCGACATCCGGTTTTTCTCGAAGAAGGTCGAGTCAAACTGCGTGAACAATTCATTCACGGTGAACGGGCTCGTTGCCGGTAGACAAGAATCCCGCACAAAGGAAAAGAGCCCCGCTCAGGATTCCTGATGCGAGGTAGGCGGAAAAGTCGTTCCATTGGCCAACGAAGAGCACCAACCCTGCGACGAGAGCCAACGCGGCGACTAAGTAGATTTTGGTAAAGGTGATGGAACCTAGCCAGAAGAAGCAAAGAGAGAGGAACAAAAGAAAAATCGCGGGAAGTGGATTTCCAGGATGAAGGACTGCTAGCAGAAGAATGGTACCGGCAACCCAGAATCCACAGAGCCCACCGAGGAGCTTCAAGAACGACGGGGAGATCCACGGGATTTCGTCTCTGCGGATGCGTGAAAACAGAGCAAACGATTCCACAATACCACCCACGACGAAGAGGGGAACCCAAAGTCTGAGGAAGGCCTCCTGCAAGGACCAATGCCAAAGTTGATCCAGGAAGGGGTTCAGTCCAGTTCCCAACCACACAAGAACTCCCCAGACCCAGAAGGCCCAAGGCTCCAGCAGAGGGCGCTCTTCCGCTTTGGTCAAAAGGAACTTCAGTTCACGAATTTCGTCGAGCCTTGTCTTCCAGTCTTCCCCGTCGCTCATAGTGTCCCCCACTTCAAATCCTTGAGTCACTTAAAATATTGAAGCACAAAGTGAGAGGTGTCAAGTTTGCTGAGTGAAATCTGAAGAAGTTGCCGGGAGAGTCGCCAGCGGCTCGCATTAATTGAGCTTTCTTGACCCGTGGATTGATCCGCTTTGCACGCTGGCTAGCCCAGCAAACTGGGACTAGTGAAAACAAGAACAACTCGACTTCGGACGTAGGACGAGGCAGTTTTATCGAGAATGACTACTTTCCAGAGTGCCGCGAGTCGTCCAAACGGAGTCTATGCGGCCCTACCCGGGCCCCGCCTCAATGCGGCTTCTCGTCGGGTTCGGCGACCTTTTGCAGACTTTCTTGGCTCATGTACCTTCGGGATACCTACCACTCGTCGGTCTGCTCACCCATCAGGGCGCCCACTGGACGGATCCCCGAGGCGTCGTTGGGGAAGATATCGACGACCCGGGAACGACGTTTGATTTCGCGATTCAAGCGCTCAATAGGGTTCGTGCTGGCAATCTGTGGCCAGAGTTGGTTGGGGAATGCCATTAACGCGGGCACATCCTGCTCGGCACGAAACATGAGGTCTTGCACTTCGAGGAACCGGGTTCCGAGGTTGGCCGGCGACTCGCACCACTGCTTGATCGCCTCGCCCTGGGTCTCCTGGACGAAGGCCGTTCGGGTCACAGCAGCAACCATTTGCTGTTAATTCCGAGGAACGTGGGACAGGGCGTTGCGCATGAAGTGTACTCTGCACCGCCACCACACGCATCCCATCAACTTTGCTACGGCGGCAGTCAACCATTCATGGGCATCGGAATTGACCAACTTAGCACCCGACAAACCCCTGGAAAGAAGGACCTGAGAAACTCAGTCCAGAAAGCCTCTGTCTCAGCCATTCCACAGTCGACTCCAGTACTTTCCTCCTACCGTCCTGAGTGACCCCGACAGCGACGACCACCGCTTGGCTCATCACCCGGCCGTTGTCACGGACCTTCAGATCGGTCGCGTCGAGCCAAAGATAAGTCCTCTGGCCCGTGAGCGGCCGCTTGAGGAATAACCCGACCAGGTCGTCCAACTCGCTACACAGCATTGACACCTGGCTCTTCGACTTTCCGCGTACTGACGCCTTGGATGTTGGCTTCCTGGATCACTGCCACCAAGGCGTGTTCGGAGCATCGACGGGGTTCCAGGAAAGAGGTGAAGTAACTGCCTTCTCGAAGCTTCGGAATCTTCAAGTTCAGCTCACCGATCCGGGTCCCAAGGCTCCGGTCCCGGTAACCGTTTCGGTGGGCCATCCGATCCTCGGTCCGCTCCCCCAGAACCGCCCCGACCTTGGCTTCTACCTCAACCTCCATCAGCTTCCGAAGGACAAACTGTCCGAGTTGACGTAACAGGTCGCCTTCCAGGTGCTTCTCGGCGAACTCCTTCAATTCCAAACTGGCCTCTGTCATGGTGATTCCCTCCGGTATGGTCGCCTCGCCTCCATCATTGTAGCCGAGCGGCGGCCAAGCAATTCCTACAGGCTCTTAGGCCACTCCAGTGGACTCTATTCGTCGGGCGATTGGCGGCGCCGACCTCTGGCTTCCTCGCTACGTTTTTAGAGGTGCTCTCTTGTTAATCACAATCTTGTCTGCCGTAATCTTGGAGTTCGGAATGATTACGGTCCGCCCGTCGGCAGTCAGGATGATAGTGCTAAACATCTGAATTTCTTGAACCGTGCCTGCCGCACCCGCGGACTCGATTTCGAAACCGACTTCAAAAGGCTGGAAGATAAGAATCATGAAACCCGCCGCGAAATTTGACAGGGCACCCTGAAGCGCCAACCCTACAGCCAGGCTAGCCGCGCCAACGAGCGCAACAAACGATGTGGTCTCGACACCTAGTTTGTTCAGAGCCGCAATCAACACCATGATCCAAAGGGCATAATAACTCACTTTTTTGGCGAAAGTCACGAGGGATGGACTCACCTTGGCTGACGTCATGCCCCGGGCTACCAGACTAGAAACCAGCCAAGCCGCCAATTTTCCGATGACAAGAATGAGAAGGGCGCCGAATATCTTCAACCCCCAGGGTAGAAAGTATTGTTCGTACAAGACCGCAAATTGTACTTGCATTCAGGACTCCTTTATTGACACCCAACTAGGAAATTGTCACCGCAGACTCGTGGAGAAATTGTCTAGGATAAACAGGGAGGCGATAAGCTGAATTTTGACCCTCAGCATTTTCGTTACTGCGTGCTCAAACCGGTCTCCACTGGTGGCAACCGCCTTTGGGGCATCCCCATGGGGAAGGCGAGCCGACCAACGCTACCTGCAGTTCGCACTTTCTGCAAATGTAGGGAGTGATGCCGACCTCTCCCAGATAGTCCCAATAATGCAAAGGTGATTTTGGGCAATTCAACTGGCTCGGCGACCCCGACCTTTCCACGAAATGGGAGCAGTTTCGACAACGATAGAGTCTCAATGGAATCGCCTGTGTCAACCTCGATGTTGACTTCAATGGTGGGGTTCCAGATATCGGAGGGGTGGTGACAAGCAAAGATTTGGTAACGAGGCAAGTTTGTCGCTGGCTTCCTGTGCTAGCGTCGGAGCCACAATTTGGAAACAGCTCGCGACTTGAACACCTAATCGGAAAGAGTTACTAGGCACGGTGCGGGTACCTCCTGATTCCAAGGTCTTGCCATCGCCCGATAAAAGCAAACACTTTCACGAACCCCGATATCACCTCCCCAACAGCGATGTTTGTCGAGACACCGCCGGAAAATATATTGGTCTCGTGATGGGGTGGTTTCTCATTCCTTCCTTCAAAAAAGAACAGGCTGGAAAGTTGGATATCCCCGGTGCGATCACAGCGGCTGTAGGATTTTCGGGGTTGCTCTACGCATTGTCAAAAAAGGAACTTGTGGGGATGGACTTCTGAAGCCACTGTCCTGACCTTGGTCGCAAGCATTGGAGTATTGGTGCTTTTCATGAGCAAATATCTCCGCGTCTCCCGTCTCGATGATCTTCAATATCAGTTCGGCGACATATTCGGAGGTGTCGGCTTTCCGCTCGGCGGCGACCATATTTTTTTAGAAGCCGCTCTTGGTGACGTAAGGGTAGACCAGACTGACGGTGATTCTGTCCTTTGCTAACTCGTTACGGGCCGTGAGGGTAATTCCGTTCAAAGCTCGCATGGTGGCTGCCGTTCTTCCCCAGGAGTCGGGCAACTTCCCATCCTATCCCCGTCGAAGCTCCCGTGACCTAGAAATTGGCAAACGCGGGCCAGAGGGTTTCGAGCGGTGTCTCCAACGACCGGCAGACGAGGGCGCTGAAGCGATTGTAGAACACGGGCAACTTGTTCGTTGTTCCGGTAACAACGGTCTTGTCGCGACTCCTGTAGGAACGCCGCGTGATCTCGACGTCAAAAGTTGGGCCCATCATCCGCACTTCCGATCTTATCAGATCGCTTTCGATGGCACTCAGAACGGTTCTGAGAAAGAACGCTGACCCCATAGTGTATTAAATAGTACAATATTATTAATTAATATTTTCCTTTCTTCTTTGCCATGGTTACTTTGGTTGAATGAACCTTACAAAAGAATCGATAGCAGTGAGGATTGTGCTGTGCCTCCTCCTTGCGACCGTCAGTCCCGCCCTGTTTGCCGCAAATACAGGTACCATAACCTTGACCGGTAGCGAACCGGTGATTCTTCAAATCACAGTCACGTCCGCACCGGCAGCCTCGGTTCTTGCGCTCAATACCCTTGTGACTAACCTCGTTGTAGGAACCGTCACGGAATTGAGCAACAAGAGAGCCGGATACACGGTGACTCTCGGATCGGCCAACGCTCTCGCCGGTGCCTCCGCCACTCCCACACTTATCAGCCCGCAGACGACGGACTTCCTGGCGTACACAATCCAGTACGGGGGTGTGGCCGTGGTCTTCCCGGCTGGAGGGGCTCCTGCAGTCGTCAGTTCTGTTTCGGCAAAAACTAGCGCCACGGGAACTGTGAACTCGGTGACCATTTCGTTCGATGGCACCAGCAAATTCCTCAACGAATCTGCCGCTTACACCGACACTCTCACCTTTACCATCATTTCCAAATAGGAGTCTCCCATGCCCTTCATGTCTCGTCTCTGTCTGATCGCTCTGTTGACCGTGTTGACTGTCGTCCCGGCCTTCTCTTTCACCTTCGAGCCGATGGTGGCGACGCTCTCCCCCTCAGGGCCTGAGGCTGTTCAGACTTTCCACGTTGCTAACGAGGGAACCGGGCGGCTCGCGGTCCAATTCGCTGTGTATTCACGAGCTTCCAGCTTGGAAGGTGTTGAACTGAACACCGACGCTAGCGACCTTTTCACCATCTATCCGACTAGTGCTTTCATCGAACCGGGGGCCAGTGCTTCAGTCAAGCTTCAGTGGCATGGCCCTGCCCACCTCCTGGTCGAGCGCTGTTTTCGTTTTGTGGCTCAGAACGTTGCCCTCGACGCCGGACTGGCCAAGACTTCGGGAATCAAGGTGATGTTTCGCTATGTGGCCTCGGTGTACGTCGGAGGCGCCGCCGTCACCCCCAAACTGGAAACGACAGTCCTAGGTACCGAGCGGAAGCAAGGGGAGAACGGTTACACCATTGAGATTGTCAACAACGGAAGCCGTCACGTCGTAGTAGATTCGGCCAGCCTCGAAATCAGCACTCCCGAAGGAAATACCGTCCAGTTGGACAGTGAACAACTGGAGTTCCTGTCGGGCTTCAACTACCTCCCGGGTTGCCCAGTCCGACTGTTTATCCCAAGGAGTGAGGCCGTGCCGGGACGAATCTACGATGCCCGGCTCAACTACGAACCGGAGTTTTGAGCTTCACTGTTTGGGAGGGAGGATTGCTTGGGTCTGCGTTCTCGTCTTTGTTTTGTTGGGAACACTCGTGAACGCGCAGGTCCGCTCGGTTCGGGGCTTGGCCTTGGCCGACGCCATGGTCAATGGAGTCGCCTTGGGCACGATTGAGTTCACGCTTGATCGCGACGGCCTGCCCGAAATTCCAGTTCCTACCGTCCTATCGCTTCTCGGCAACGTTGCACGACCCGCCGTGCTGAGAAGGATTTCACAGATGGGCGAGTTTGTTACCGTGAAGGAACTCTTGTCGCTTGGAGTGATTCTGGACTATGACCCGGCGGCTCTTCAGCTCAGCTTCACTGTCAGTCCGGCGGCGATGGCTCCCGTGATCTTGGGCGCTGCACCACGCGTCCTTGGCACCGGGGAAACAATCTTTCCCGTTGAGCCGTTTTCGGCGCAGATCGGATCTTCCTTGAGGACCCATCTATCGGGGGCCGAGGGCAACCCCAGAACGAATGAGGCCGACTTCGACCCCGCTTTTCGACTCTTCGGGACCGTTTCAGAGGCTGGGGTCGATGTGGGAGATTCGCCACAGGTCTGGACCCGCTTGAGGAACGCTCGGACTTCTTATGATTTTCCTCAAGCCGGTGCCCGTGTCGCCTTGGGAACGCTTGAACCTCAGAACTCTTTTGCGCCCTTGACACCCATGGTGGGCCTCAGCCTCGCTAGGATATCCAATCTGCCCTTCAATCCGAGGTCGAAGCTCTCTCCCTTGGAAGAAATCCGTCTCGACAATACTGCCGACGTCACGGTCGAAATCAATGGGATCATTGTTCGGAGGTTGAGCCTACCTCCCGGAGCCTACCTGCTATCAGATCTGTCGCTTGATACCGGGCTCAATACGGTGACAGTCCGCGTCCTGGAAGCCGGGAGGCCCGCCCGAAGCTGGACGGTGGGTGTAGCGTTCGACAGCGCGATTCTCCCCCAAGGGGAGTGGGACTACGACCTGGATCTTGGCCTCGACCGGCCCACGCTTTCCCAATGGGAGAGCGTCGCCAAGGTGGCCTTTGGAGTAGCTCCCACTCTTGAGCTCGGAGGCAACGCCAACGCGGAACAGCATGGGTTTTCGGGAGGGAGTTCCTTGCTTTGGGCGAGCCCGATTGGCAGTCTGACGGCTTCCGAAGAAGTTTCATGGCCTTTCGATGGATACGCCACGAGCCTAGACTGGAGGCTGTCTGTGGCGGGGAACCGTTCCCTCCCAAAGTTGGGAGCGGGGGTCAGCTATCGATCACCGACTTTCTCAGCCCCGGTTGACACCCTTGTGGTTTCGGGCCAATTCAGTCAAGCGTTTCCTGGAAATGTCGGATCGTTTGGGGTCTATCAAACCGCGACCTTCGGGACAGGAACTCTCGAAAGGATGTCCTCATCTGTCGGTCTATTCTTTCCCCTGTTCCGCTCGGCCGCTCTCTCTATTTCCGGAGGGGAGGACTGGCAACCCTTCAATGGTTGGGAACCTCGAGTCTCGGCGACGTTCTCGTGGGTCGGTGACGGTGCGACAAACCTTCAGTACCATCAGGACCTAGTGCGTCAACAAGAAGAACTCGAGTATTCATCGCCCTGGGGCAAAGAGGGAGCCTTCCAGCTTGGGCTTCAGGGGCGCGACCTCTTCGTGCCCGATTCGGCTGCTGGCGGCGTGAACCTCTCTTCCAGTTATGCGGGGGACACCTTCGGTCTCTCTGGGTCGGGGTCATACCATACCGAGGCCCAACCAAGACTCAATGAGTCAAACCTTTCCCTTGAAGCTACGGGAACCGTCTTCTATGCAGGCGGCCATGTTGGGTTGTCCCGGACGTTGGGCGACGCGTTCCTTCTCGTCGTACCCGACCCCGGTATCGGCAGAGACACTGTCGAGTTGCAGTCGCCAGACGGGCCAGTGGTGCGCAGCGTGGGTGGAGCGCCCAAGGTGTTCCCTGGGTTGCTACCCTACAATCCGTACGAGGCGACAGTCGATATGCCAGGGAGTGCCCCCGACCGTCGTCCGGTCCCGGAAAAGATTCGGGTCGAGCCTGCCTACCATTCAGCAACGATTGTCGTGATTAAGGCGGCTCCCGCTTTGGCCATAAGAGGTTACGTTGTGAACCAGGCGGCTATCCGTCAGCCGGGCCTCGTGGGCGAGATTTTCCTCCTGCCCAACAGGGACCGAGTCGGAATGACCTTCAGCGACGCGACGGGAAAGTTCGAGTACTTCGGTTTGGAACCAGGCGAGTATCTTGTGAAATGGGAGAATGGGACGCAAAGTCGGTTCAACCTAGCGGACGAAGGGGCCGGGGTGGTCGATATCGGCACGGTCGGGGCGCTTACCGCCCCGATCGAGGGAGGCAAATGACGACCCGCTTAATGTTGATCGTGTACCTCACTGTTCTCTGTCATGGCCTTTTCGCAAATCCGCTTCACCCGCCCCGAATTTCGGGCTCTCCCGTGGACCCCCACCCGACGTTTTCGCCCACCACGACGGTCCAGACCTCGGATTCCATGGAACTCAGGAGCGATGGCTATTCAGGTTCTGTCTGTGTGGTGTTTACAGAACTTTCGCGATGGCCCTCCCCAGGTTCGCCCTCACAGAACCTGGTCTATGGTCTGTCTTCCACTAATGGGTCCTCACAGTTCTCGGTGGATGGTACCTCGGCCAGTCCCCAGGAAGTGCTGACGGTCGTGTTTCCATCCGGGTCAAAAAGCAACGACCGTTTGGTTGCGGGCTTCTTGATCGAAGTCTTGCCATCCACCTTGCCCCCTCCGGGACAGTACCAAATCAACTTGAAGGCCGACATTTATGCAAGCGCCTACCCACCCTCCGGCGGGATCGTCGATTCGACAATCTTCACCATCACCGTTCAGGTCGGACATTGGTTCGACGTTTCTGTTGTCGCGTCCAACAGTGCCTTCTCTCTGGCTTCGACGACGGCGGCGTTGAATTTCGGAACCCTTGCACCCAACGTGTCTAAAGGAGTCGATATTCTCGTGAGGTCAAACCTCTCCTACAGGCTTTTCTTGAGCTCAACCAATGGTGGAGCCTTGGCCAGCCTCTTGGATGGTACCAAGATTCCGTATTCTCTCAAGGTCAACGGATCGACGGTGGGTCTTCTTCCTGCGACCCAGTCGCTGGTCACCAACGCCCCCGCGAGTTTCGGCAATCCGGCCCGGTATGCGGTAACCGTGACCATTCTCCCGTATCAACAACTTCCCACCGAGGGGCAGTACTCTGACCTCCTTATGGTGATTGTGTCGGCACCATGAAGACACCTTCCTTGAGTCACGGGGATCTTCTTTGGGAATTCACTTCGACACCCTTCGCCATCAAGAATTTCCGTGGTGTGTTTCTTGATGTGAACCCAGCCTTTTGCGCGATGACCGGATACACGAGAGACGAGCTTATCGGCCAACACCACTCTCTTGTTACCCATCCCCTGGATCGGGAAAGTACCGATTCGATCTTGGAGGACTTTGCCACTGGCAAGCTCAAGGACTATTCTTGGTCAAAGCGGTACGTGACGAAGTTTGGGAATGTCCTGTACTGTCAGAAGAAGCTCATCATGATGGACTCCGCCGACTCCGAAGGAAGGATCCTCCTT
>CAYYUZ010000016.1:42767-45015 GCA_964475005.1 uncultured Spirochaetales bacterium | reverse complement strand
GTCAAATGGAACACAGCGTCGAAGGATTTCTCGTCCATTCATGGGTCTCTGGGGGGCAGTTCCGGGCAGCCGGACGCTTGTCAGACGGCCGAAGTTTCGCTGTGGTCGACAGGAGGCTGACTTCCTCGCTTATAGTTACCTCGGAGGAAGCCTCTCAGTCGGCCCAGGTTCTCGCGCAGGCGGATCTGACCTTTACGCACCGGGACGCAGAGGCCTTCGACGGCTCGGGCCGCGTGCTTTTCGAGGGTGCACCCGGCGACTGGGACCGGGGTCTAAAAGCTTTGCTCTCGGCAGGGCTCCATCCTAGCCAGGAATTCCCGCGCCCTGCGGAAGACTATCTGACCGCCAGGCGCCTGAGAGGGACGGTGAAGCTGCAGGGTCCTGCGGTTCCCGGAAACCGTGTCGACTTGGTCTTCGCGGAGCCGGTTCTTTCGCCGTCCGACGCGAGAATCGCGCTCCGCTGGCTTTCCTTGGACATTGAGACCGCCCGTGATGGCGAGGTTCGGGCCCTGGCCTTGGTGACGGCCGACGGCGGCGAGGTTCTTTTCCGGCCTGACTATCTTGATGAGAGGGGTTTGCTGGAGGCGGCCTCGTCGCGGCTGCGAACTCTCGACCCCGATGTGATCACTGGCTGGAACGTTCTCGATTTCGATTTGGCCCACCTTGCGGAGCGCTATCTAAAATGCGGAGCGCCGTTTGCTTGGGGGCGTACAGACGAACCCGTCGTCCTCAAGCCGAAATCTGGCGGGCGGACCTCGGCCGTCGTTCCCGGACGCCAAGCCGTAGACGCCATGCGTGTGGCCAGGATGTCGGGCACGCGGTTTGAAGACCAGAGCCTCGACACCGTGGCTTCCGCCGTTTTGGGAAGTGGAAAAACCGTGGTCCTGAAAGGCGAGGAAAAACTCGCCGAGCTTGATCGTCTCTACACCGAGCAGCCCAAAGTCTTCTGCGAATACTGCAAGAACGACGCCGAACTTGTTCTAGCCATTCTCGACAAGACGGGGCTGGGCGAACTGACCGTCAGAAGAGCCGCTCTGACGGGAGTTCAGCTCGATATGGCGTGGACCAGCATCCCTCCGTTTGAAAGGATTTACGGCCTGGAGTTGGCTGCCCGCGGCATTCTACCACCCCCCAAAAATCACGGACCCGTCTCGGGCGCCGCCGGGGGCATGGTCCTTGATCCACAGGCAGGCTTGTTTGAAGGGGTCCAGGTCTTTGATTTTCGAAGCCTCTACCCGTCTCTGATGCGAACCTTCGGCATCGATCCCTTGGCCCACGTCCGCTCTGAAAGCAGGGCCGAGGCCGATCTGCTGCGGGCACCAAACGGGGCTGCGTTTGTGCGCGGGCGCGGTATCCTGCCAGGGTTGATAGACGGTTATTTCGCCTCCCGTGTCGCGGCCCAAAGAGTTGGAGACGAAACGGCCAGCCATGTCTACAAGATTCTGATGAATTCTTTTTACGGTGTCTTGGGGTCGGGTGATTGCCGTTACGGACAGACGGAGCTGGCCGGCGCGGTCACCAGCTTCGGGCGCAAGTACCTCGAGTGGGCCAGGGACTGGTTCGTCGGCCGCGGTCTCACGGTTCTCTACGGCGACACCGACTCGGTGTTCGTTCAGACCGACCAAGACGGAAACGAACTCGCCCAGCGGCTTAACGCCGACCTCTCGGCCGTCATCCGAGCCGAGTACGGCGTCAACTCGCATTTGGAACTCCGCGCCGAAAAATACTACAGCCGTTTCTTGATTCCCCGGATGAGGGGCACCTCCAGCCACACCGACCATGGTGAAGAGACCCGCGGCAGGGCTAAGGGGTATGCCGGCTGGCTAAAGACTCCCGACGGTACCCTTGTTGTTGACATCAAAGGGATGGAGGCCGTCCGTAGCGATTGGACACCGCTGGCTCGGAGGGTCCAGGTCGAGCTCTTGGAGCGAATCTTCCGCGGCGAAAGCGAAACCGAGCTCGAGTCTTGGCGCCAGAGCCTGGCCTCGGGCCTTCGCCGGGGCGATTTTGACAGCGAACTTGTCTACCGGAAAGTTCTCCGGAGACCGGCCGAAGACTACACGTCCAGCCAACCGCCCCAGGTGAAGGCCGCCCGTCTTCTGGGTTGGACACAACAACGCGGACGCATTGAGTACATCATGACCCGGGACGGACCGCGTCCGGTCTCGCTTCCAGGACTCCCCGCCGACCCTGAACACTACCTGCAGACTCAGGTCCGTCCGTTGTGGGAAAGTCTCGTCGACGCCGC
>CAYYUZ010000016.1:4769-42667 GCA_964475005.1 uncultured Spirochaetales bacterium | reverse complement strand
AACACTACCTGCAGACTCAGGTCCGTCCGTTGTGGGAAAGTCTCGTCGACGCCGCGGGCTTCCAAATACCCGCCACTTGGGACCGTCAGGAACTGCTCCCGTTCTAGCAGGGAATCCGCGTCGGGCGAGTTATTCAGTCAGCTTTTCCGTTGTCTTTTCAAGAAATTTCCCTTAGCATAGTTTCCATGCCCAGCGCCCACTACAACCTGATCGTCATCGGCGGCGGACCCAGCGGTTTTGCCGGTGCCATGCGAGCCCTTGATTTCAAAAAGAGCGTCCTGTTGGTCGAAAAGACCGGCTTGGGGGGAACAGAGGTCTTCAACGGGGTCATGAC
Source organism: uncultured Spirochaetales bacterium (assembly GCA_964475005.1). GTDB lineage: Bacteria > Spirochaetota > Spirochaetia > JABEVK01 > JABEVK01 > JAIFLN01. Next base: position 42,333 of record CAYYUZ010000016.1, on the reverse strand, counting down.
CTCAAAGACCCTGTGGGAGTATTCCAAGAAAGTCAAACAGGTTCGGGACTTGGTTCCGGGGTTTGAGGTCAAGTTCGAGGATTCCGATCAGGAAGTGAAGGAAGCCGTCCGGGCCCGGCGCAACATCATCAACAGCCATTTGCGCATCCTGCTGGAGGAGTCCACCCAGCATCTGTTCCACCTGGAAAAGGGACGTGCGGAGTTGCTGGGCCGCAACGAGGTCAGCATCCAGCGCGACAACGGCGAAATCTTCACGGCGACGTGCGACAACCTGCTGATCTGCACGGGTAGTCGCCCCCGCTACCTGCCGCATATTCCCATCGACGAGCGGATCATCCTCACCAGCGACGGCATCCGCTACATGCGCGACTTCCGCAAGAGTCTTGTCATTTTGGGCGCGGGCGTCATCGGTTGCGAATTCGCCACCATCTTCAGCAACTTCGGCAATTCCAAGGTCTTCTTGATCGACAAAGCCGACCGTATCCTTCCTTTTGAGGATGAAGACGTGGCCGCCATGGTCTCCGAGAGCCTCGAAAAGAATGGAGCAGTTGTTCACAGGGGCTCCAGTCTTGTGAGGATGGAAATCGTCGATGGTGAGGTCGAATATGAGCTCGAATACAAGGATGGACGCCACGAGGTCAACCGCGTCCAGCAGGCCCTTGTTTCGGTTGGCCGCCAACCCAACGTCGAGAACTTGGGACTGCAGAAGGCCGGAGTCCGCCTCACCGAACGCGGCGGCATCTGGCGCGACGACACCCAGACCAACATTCCGAACATTTACGCCGCTGGCGATGTGGCGACCGACATCTCGCTGGTCAATGTGGGCGAGAGCGAAGCCCGGCACGCAGTGGAACGCATGTTCGGCGAGCCCGACCGCCGACTCAGCTACGAGAATATCAGCACCATCATGTTCCTCGACCCGGAAGTGGCCGCCGTTGGCATCAATGAGCAGGAGGCCATACGACGGGGGCTTCCGGTCCGCGTCGTCAAACTCGACTATTCCCTCCTGACCCGGGCCATCGCCATGCACAAGACCAAGGGGTTTTTCAAGATTCTGGTCACCAACGACCACGCCATGCGTATTCTCGGCATGAGGGCCGTCGGCGCGCATGCCTCCAGCGCCATCGAGGGTGTGGCCTACCTCATCCATACCCAGCAAGGCATCCGTGAACTCGCCAACATGATCCACCCCCACCCCTCGATCATCGAAGGTATTCAGGAGGCGCTCCGCATGCTCCTGGGAACCTCGATCTACAAACCCGAGGTGCTCAAAGACCGTTTGCAATGTTACGTGATCGAGAACGGTGTGAAGACAGCCGTCGACAGCATCTTCTAGCGTGTTGACCTTACTCCTTGAATTGCTGACGGAATGAGCTAGAGTTGTACCTGACCGTGGAGGTTCAAATGCGATCGAAACTAATCCTCTTGGCCGGAGTCATTACTCTGGCCCTTGCACCTTTGGCGACCGCCCAAACAACGAATATCAAGGCCCTGTCGAGCGGCTTGCAAAGCTTTGTCGACAACACGACCCTGGCGCTTCCGCTGGCGGCCAGCGCCGGCACCGACTGGTCGAACGCCTACATAGGACAACTGATAGACACCGATTTTCCTTGGGTGCATTTGGGCGTTGGTCTGACCGCAGGAGTCACTTCGCTTCCCAACAAGGCCGTGAACCCGCTGCTGGAGGCCATGGGGCAGTCCGATGTCTCCTCGGTGGGGATTCCGTTCACCGACTTCAACCTCCGTCTGGGCGGGATCGTTTGGCCGTTCGATATGGGCCTCAAAATCGGGTTTCTCCCTTCAGCATTTGCGAACGCCTCGGGGTTCGCCTTCACCTACAACAGCTTCGGGGTCGATGTGCGCTACAGTCTGGTCAAGTCAGACCTCCTCTTGCCTGATGTCAGCGTCGGCGGCGGCATTAACTACATAAGTGCTGCTGTGACTGGGAGTTATGGAAAAGGAATTACCTACACCGACCCAGTGAATAGCGCCAATACCCTATCGATTGGGGCTCCCACCATGAACCTCAAACTGTCGGCAGTGGAGTTTGAGGGAAAGGTGCAGGTCAGCAAGACCTTGCTGTTCCTTCTGACCCCCTATGCGGGGCTGACGGCCAGCTACGGATCGGCCCACGCCGAAGCGGGAGTCAACTCGACCATCACAAGCAACCAGCCGATCAGCTACTGGGTTTCGCAGTACGGCGTACCGGGTTTGACCACTTCAGGCTTCGGCACGTCGGGTGACGCGGGCGTCTTTGGAATGAAGATTTACGGTGGCTCCTCCATCGACATCTTGATTGTCAAATTTGACTTCCAGGGCATGTACAGCCTGTTCGATGGCAACTACGGCCTCTCTGCAGGGGTGCGGGTTCAACTGTAGGAGCCATTCGGCATTGCAAAGGGCTCCCGAAAGGGAGCTTTTTGTTTTCCAGGCCTAGAAACCGTGGCAGAATGAGAGCGGAGAGGTGAAGGCGTGCTGAGTGAACTCGAAGGGTTGATCAAGAAGGCGGCGTTTGCCGTCGCGTTCACAGGCGCAGGGGTTTCGACGCTGTCGGGAATTCGAGACTTCCGCGGCAAGAACGGCCTCTACCAGGACTTCGACGCCCAGAAAATCTTTGATCTGGAAGTCTTTGCCGAAGACCCCTCGTTCTACTACCGTCATACACGAGACTTCATCTATGGTCTTGACGACAAGAGGCCCGGTGTGGTCCACGAAGTCCTAGCACGATGGGAATCTCTAGGGTGGTTGCAGGCGGTGATTACGCAGAACGTCGACTACCTGCATCAAAGGGCCGGAAGCCGCCGTGTGGTCGAGGTTCACGGTTCGCCGGCCGTTCACCGGTGTCGAAGCTGCGGACAGACCGAATCGTTTGAAAGCATCCGTTCACTGCTCGCCGCTGGCCAAGCCGTGCCTACCTGCTCTTGCGGTGGTGTTTTCAAACCGGATATCACGTTTTTTGGGGAGAACCTTCCGCCCGGGGCCTGGGCGGAAGCCGAGGCTTTGTCCAGGAAGGCCGACCTGATGTTCGTGTTGGGATCAAGCCTCACCGTTTACCCAGCGGCTTCGCTACCGCAACTGTGTGTTCAGAGGGGAGGAAAGCTCGTGATCGTCAACGACCAGCCGACTCCCCTTGATGCCTTATCGAGCAAGCACTATGCCGACCTTGCAGGAGCTTTTTCCTGAACAGACATCCCTGACTCGAAACACTTCCGACAGAATTCAGGCTTGGGGGGAAGCCTCAGCTTCGTCTTCTTCATCTTCGGGGTCGTCGCCAAGTAGTTCGGGCGGAATCCCATCGGGGTACTGGAGTTTGAGCGCCTTGCGTTCCTTCATCTTCTGGGCCTTGATCTCTTTCTTCTGCTTGGCGGCCAGCTCTCGGCGGCGTTTGTCGCCAGAATAGTTAACTCTCACGGGACCTCACTTCATGACACGAAGGCTCACTGTACCTTTTCCGCTTGAAAGATTCCAGCCTTGAGCCTCGGACCGAAGTCTGAGACTCAAGGCTTCTAGCGGCTTACGGTGACCGAACTGCCGTCGGACAACAGGCTGACATTGGTCAGGGCCACGACTTGGTCGGGCTTCAAACCGCGAACCACCTGCACTGATCGGCCGTCGGAGAGACCCAGACCTACTTCGGTTGTGTGTACTTTGCCGTCCTGAACCAGGAACACCCAAGCCCGACCTTGGTCGACTTTGACCGCCGATAGGGGAAGCACCGGGGCCTCGGGAGCGGTCACGTCAAGGGAGACTCTCGCCGTCATCCCGGCCAAGGCTTTTCCAGGGTTCTCGATGGTCACAACCACGGGAAAATACTGACCACTGGTCGCCGCGACCGGACCGATCTGGGTCACGTGACCATTCAGTGGTCCGCCGGGCAGTCCATCGACGGTAATCGTCACCTTCAGGCCGACCTCAAGAAGGCTGACCACGTCTTGGCTGACCGTTCCCTGAAGTTTGAGACGCGAAATGTCGGCCACCGAAAACAGAGCGTTCGAAGTGCTGGCTAATTCACCTGGGTTGATGTTGCGGTTGGTGATCACCCCGCCAATGGGACTCGTGAGAATACTGTTGGAGATTTGAGAACGCACGACATCGGCCTGGGCGACGGCCTGCGCCAAACCGGACTCGTTGAGCGTCTTGTACTGAAGCTTTGCGCTCTCCCAGGCCCGCTGCGTCAGATCCACCTTCGATTGGGCGTCGTCGAGTTGGTTTTTGGACAAGGAAGCCCGATCTTCGAGACTGTTGATTCTGTCAAGATAGCGTTTGGCCTGGTCGTAGTTGGTCCGTGCCGTATCGATGCCGACCAGAGCCTGAGCCGCCTGTTGTTTCACAGTCGCGACGGCGGCCTCGGCCAACGCCAGCTGGGCAACCAGTTCGTGGGCGTCGAGTTCCAAAAGTACGTCGCCTTCTTTGACCTTCGAACCGACATCGACCGCAATCCGCGAGGCGCGACCTGACAGTTTTCCAAACACCGCCGCCGTCTCTTTGGGGGAAAGGACCCCGGAAAGCTCGACAGATCGTTTGAGAGTCTGAACGACGGGAGTGCCGGCCTTAAGTTCAAGGACGCCGCTGTTGTCCGAAGAGCAAGAGGCGACCAGGAGGGCGGCCCCCAGGGTGGCCGCTGCAAAGAGAGTCTTCATGAATGGGTACCTTTAGTTTGAGGTGTCGAATCCAGGAGGATGCGAATGCTGGTGTTCATCCCCACCAGCAGGGGTTTGTCGAGGGTGTCCAGCAAGTGGATCTTAATGGGAACAATCTGGGTCACCTTGGTGTAGTTGCCGCCTGAGTTCTGGCTTGGGAGCAGGGAAAATGTGGAAGCTGTCGCGCGTCCGATGGTCTCGACGCGTCCATGGAAGGTCACGCCTGGAAACGCGTCGATCGCCATTTCGACGGTTTGCCCGACGGTGACCCTCCCGATCCGGCCTTCTTCAATGTTGGCTGAAACAAACAGCGCGTCGGTGTCGGCGACCACCGCCAGGTTGTTGCCAGGCACGGCCATCTGGCCCAAAACGGCACTGGAACGGATCACCTGGCCCGAGATCGGAGACTTGATGGCGGCCTTCTCGGCGGCAATGCTTCCCACGGTAGCCAAGGCCGAGGCGTTGATGACGCCCGTGTTCAATATGGCTCCCAAATCTTGGCGGCCCAGAACGTCGCCAGACCTGACGTTGTCGCCTTCTTTCACGTTCCACTCGACGATCTTGCCGCCGATTTCCGGGCTGATCACAACCAAGTTGGCCGACACCCGCGCATCGTCGGTCGTGACAAAATACTCGGCCTCCAACCAATACCAGCCGACAATTCCGGCGAGGACTAGTACCAAGGCGCCGACAACGGCGCCCAAAATCATCTTCTTGTTCATCTTTTACTCCATGGCAACGGCGTGGGAGCCAGCCGGTTGTTGGGCCTTTTTGGCCTTCTTTAAGAACAGGGCAGGGACGACCGCCAGCAGTGTGAAGACAGCGGTCAGCAGGAACACATCTTGGATAGCAAAAACAAACGACTGCTTGGCGATGTGGGTTCCGATCACGGTGGGGCCCGTGGACGGGTTAGCGAGCATGAAAGAGGTGTAGGGCGTGTTGTCGGTGCTCAGGGAGTCGGTCATCCGGGCGTGGTGGAAGGTGTTCCGGGTGGTGATCAGCACGGTCATCACCGCGATGCCGAACGAGCTGGCCAGGTTCCGGATAATGGCCATCACCGAGGTGGCGCGGCTGATCATCGGAGGAGGAACATCGGACATGGCGGCCGTTTGGGCCGGCATCATGCAGAGTCCCATGGCCACTCCGCGGCCCACATTCCAAAGGATCACGGTGAGCAGGGGGGTTTCGAGCGAAATTGACCCGAAGAGCAGCGTCATTCCCGCCATAACGGCCAGGCCAAAGACCAAGACGACCTTGGGGCCGAACTTGTCATAGAGGATTCCCGACACAGGCATCAGAACTCCCGAGGCTAGGGCACCGGGCAGCATCATGACTCCCGTTTCCATCGCACCCAGCCCTCGAATGGACTGAAGAAAGAAAGGAATGTAGAAAAGACCGGCAAACATACCGATGGTGGTGATGATACCGGTGATGTTGGCCAGCGTGAAACTCGGGAAGAGGAAGACCTTGAGATCGAGAAGTGGCGATGGAGACCAGAGTTCAATCAAGATAAAGACCAGCAAGACGCCCAGACTGCCTACAAGGGTCAAGATTGTCGACTCGCTCGACCATCCCCATTCGTTTCCCTTCGACAGTACGTAGAGCAGTCCCGCAAATCCGATGGCCGCCGTCAGAGCTCCGGGCAGGTCGAATTTCCCGACCTGTCCTTCATGTTTGAACTCAGGGATGAAAAAGACCGCCAGAATGGTGCCTACAATGCCGACAGGAAGGTTGATCGTGAAGATCCAGCGCCAGTCGACGTACTCGACAAGCCAGCCGCCGATGGTGGGCCCCAGAGCGGGGGCGAAGATGATGGCGATACCGAAGATTCCCATCGCACCGCCCATCTTTCCCCGCGGCACGAGCTTGTAGATCATGGCCATGACAGTGGGCATCAGCATCCCTCCGCCCAAGGCTTGAATGATGCGGGCAGCAATCAGGCTCTCAAGATTCCACGCAGCTGCACAAAGCACTGAACCCGCGGTGAACGCGATCAGGCTCCAAATGTAGAGCTGTTTGACTCCGATCTTCTCTCCCACCCAGCCGCTCATCGGAACGATCATTCCCATGGCCAGCATGTAGGCGGTCGAAACCCACTCCACACCGTTCGCGTCGGTGCCGAAGACATTCATGATGCTCGAGATGGCGACGTTCACAATGCTCGAGTCCAGAATCGACATGAAGACACCAATCAGCGCCACAAGCAGCGGCACCATCCAGTGCTTGTGGTCCAACCCGTCGTCGGCGGTTGCAGTGACATCAGCCATGGATCCACTCCTGCCGCTTGGCGGCCAACGCATAGTCCAGGTCGGCCAACGCCGACTGCAAAGCCAATTCCTCGTTCAGATACTGGAGCCTGGCCGTTTGGTACTGCAAATCGGCATCTTGGGCGTCGGTGAAGCTCTGGGTTCCGGCCTGGTAGCCTTCCTCCGTAAGTTTCGCGCTCCGTTGGGCCAATCCAAGCGAGAGGGTGAGGCTGTCGAGCGCCACCGCGGATTTTTTGAGCCTGCCCACCAGAGTCCTAATTTCTGCTTCACCAGCCCGTCGGGTCTGCTGAGCACCGAGCGCCGCCTGCTGAGCCTGGCGTTGGCGGCCCGCGATTTCGATGCCCGTTGTCGAACCGGGCAGAAAGCTGTCGAGCTTCCACGCCAGAGTCATCGTCAGGGCTCCATTGGTTTGGGACCAGTTGTATTTCGAGTACGCCGGGTCGTTCCAGGTGGCCGAGCGGAATGGGGCCTGCACCGAAGGGTCGGCGGTAAAACCGAAGATGAGGCTGGGCCACAGACTGTCGGCCTGAAGCAGCGCCAGGTTCTTAAGGCTGTCGGCGTTGCCTTGCGCGATCCCCAAGTCCCACCGGCCGTCAAGGTAGCGTTTGACCAGAGCCTCCACATCGATGCCAGAGAGCGCTTTGCGCACCTCGGGAGCCACATCGAGCGAGCCTTGAAGGTCTAAGGGGGCTTTGTCATCGAGGTTCAGAAGGATCCGGAACCCAGCGCGGACGGAATCCTCATTGACGCGTTGGTCGTCGAGGATAGGCTTCCGGTTGACGTAGGTAACTTGCGCCTGAAGCGACGAGATCTCCGACCCAAGTCCGGCGTCGTAGTTGAGTTTGGCAAGGCGGTAACGATCCTCGGCGACCTTGAGCTGGTTCTCAAAAACCCCCGTGGCCTCGTGAAGCGCTAACAGCTGAAAGAAGGTTTTGCGGACGTCGCGGTCGAGCCGCGCGGCGGCGGCCTCACGGCTGATCTTGGCTGTCTGGTAGTCGATCAGAGTCTGGGTAATGCCGCGGAAGACCGCGGGATTGAGCACCCACTGGGCGTTGACGCCCAACGACCAGACCCAATGGTAGTCTTCCGTCAGCAAGCTCGAAAAGGAAGAAAAGGGAATCTGCTTTCCTGTATCAGCTCCTGTAGCTGGATCCCGCGAGTTATTGGCGATCGCCGGCCAAACCTGCTCCCATTGGTTGAGATTCAGGTTATTGAGCCGCAGGAGGGTCGAACTGGCCGAAAGAGTCGGGTAAAGCCGGTTGAAGCTGAACTTATTCTCATCGGTCTTCTGAGCCAGTTTGAGATCCTCGGTCTGGAGTCCCAAGTTGTTGTCGCGGGCCTGTTTGACCGCTTCATCGACCGTCAGCGCCGAGAGGCTGGTCAGGGTCCAGGTAATCATTGCCATTGAAAAGAGAAGTCTCATATCTTATCCACCAGGGTTTCAAGGAATTTCCAGTTGTCTTCACGGTATTGAGGGTGCCGCACGGCTAACTGGAGGGTTGCCGAAATCACCACGAAGGCCCAACGGTGGGGTGGCGGGGCCGCCGGATTGTCAACAAGGAGCACGTCAAGCATCGAAATGAGTTCCATTTCATCCTTTCCCAGCTCCCAAAAGGGACCTGACTTCTTTGCCTTCACAGCCATGACGTGTTGCCGCTCTTTGTGTCCGCTGATAAACTCTGACCAGAGCCCCCGCCATTCGGATACGTTGTCGTAGAATCGACGCAGAACCGCAAGAATCCGTTCCCGTCGAGGCAGATCCGAGGTGAGGATGACCCGGCAATTTTCAAGGAGACGGCTTTTCCACAGTTCTTTGATGGCGAGAAAGAGAGCCGGTTTGGAAGGAAAATAGTTGTAGAGGTTTCCGACCGAGGTTCCGGCTTCGGCAGCCACCTGCTTCATGTCTACAGCGTCGTAGCCTGACTGGCAGAAAAGTTTCGTGGCATGGGCTAGGATGGCTTCTGAAAGATGCGGGATTCGTTTAGGCATTCTGAACTCTGATTCAGAAAATAGTGATTCGTCTGACCTTCGTCAAGTTACTGAATCACAATTCAGGAAAATATTTGAAGACAGTGTTGCCTCGCTCAGACTAAGCTGTCTTCTAGTTGGAGGAAGTGTGATGGTTGTGTTGGTGGTTGAGGACGAGGACAAGATTGCCCAGTTTATTCGAACCGGGTTGGTCGAGGCCGGATACGAGGTCGAGCTGGAGTCCAGTGGCGAAGCGGCGCTGAGGGCCATCGCCGAGCGGGAGTTCTCCATCATCATCCTCGATGTCGTCTTGCCCGGCCGCAACGGCGTCGAAGTGTGTCGGGCCATCAGGCGACTGCGGCTGACGACACCAATTCTGATGCTTTCGGCTCTGGGGGCGGTCGCTGACAAGATCGCCGGCCTCGATGCCGGTGCGGACGACTATCTGACCAAACCCTTTTCCTTTGAAGAGTTCCTGGCGCGCATTCGAGCGCTGCTCCGCAAGGTAGAGGCCTTGCCCGGGAACCGGCTGCAATGCGGCGATCTGAGTCTCGACGTCCTCACGCGGAAAGTCGAACGGGCCGGCCGCGCGATCGACTTGTCCAACAAAGAATACGCGTTGTTGGAGTACCTGATGCGGTGCCAGGGACGCGTCGTCACCCGGACCATGATTGCCGAACACGTCTGGAATCTGGACTTTCAAACCTCAACCAATGTCATCGAGGTCTACATCAACTACCTTCGCAAGAAGATCGACGCCGATGCGCCTGAGAAACTGATTCGGACGCTTCGCGGGCGCGGCTACCAGCTAGGACGCAGCGATTGAAATTCGGTCTCCGGTTCCGGGTGACGCTTTGGTCTGTAGCCACCAACGGCCTTGTGCTCCTCGCGGGCACGGCGTTGCTGTTCTGGCTCTTGGACCAGCAGCTGACCGGGGCCCTTGACGAGGCCCTCTCGGCCCAGGCCAGAACCACCTCGACCGCGGTCGAAGCCTGGCTGGCTGGTCAGGCAAGGGTGACCGGGGCCGAATCCAAGGCAGACTTGGCTCGGCAGTTGCTAGAGTCCGAGAATCTGAAGCTTGGCTTGCAGGATCTCTTCACGGTCGCCAAAGATGTCCCGGCATCGCTACCAACCATGACTAGCCTGCTTAATGCCTCTGGCCAAGTGATCTTGTCCACCCACAACCCCAACGCTATCGACCAGCCAGGGCCTGCAATCCTTCGGACGATTCAGGAGGGAGTGGTCAACCATGTCGTGGAAACCGTGACGGGCGCCCAGGACCGAGAGATCTCCTTCCGTGTGGCCACCGCCCCCGTGCGGTTCGCGGGACGGGTGGAGGCCTTTGTTCAGGTCCTGGGACCCTTGCAGTCGGTTAGGAGCACGTTGGTGAGGGTACAGAACCTGTTGGCCGTCAGTATGGTGGCGCTCCTGTTGCTGAATGCATGGCTCGTGAGCTTCGCGCTGCGTCGTGCGTTCCAGCCCGTCGACGCCTTGGTCCAGAACATTCATCGCATTACGGAAAAGAACCTCTCTGTCCGGGTCCGTCTGCCCGACGCTCACGACGAAATCCGTCGGCTCACCCAAACCTTCAACGCAATGCTCGACCGCCTGGACCAGGGCTTCCAACATCAGACAAGGTTATTCCAGGATCTCTCGCATCAGCTGAAAACTCCCCTGGCCATCCTGACCGGTACGCTGGAGACTGCGTTGGTCAAAGGCCGGACCGCCGAGGAGTACCGGGGTATTCTCGAGAGTAATCTTGACGAAGTTGCACGGATGACCCAACTGATCGAGAACCTCCTTCTTCTGGCGCGGCTCGACTCTCAGCAAGTGGTCTTGCAGCTGACACCTCTCGATTTTGTCGACTTCTGCCGGTCCTGGGTCGAAGACTTCTCGCTTCTGCTCGAAACCAAGGACCTGCGATCGCGCTGGTCGGTCGGCGGTCCCTTGCCGGTGGCCATCGACCCTGCCAGGATGGGGCAGGCAGTCCTCAACCTTCTGGAGAACGCCGTCAAGTTCAGTCCAGCAGGTGGGCTTCTGATCTTCCGGCTGTATCGCCAGGACAATCGGGGTGGTCTTGAACTTTCCAATCAAGGACCACCTCTGGTACCCGGTAGCGAAGAACGGATCTTTCAACGCTTCTTCCGTGAGACCGACGGTGCTCCTGGTTTCGGTTTGGGACTTTCCATCGCCCGTGCCGCTGTGGAGCTTCACGGCGGCACTCTGACGGCCTTTTCACCTCCCAACGGCGGAGCCGCTTTCCGTCTCGAACTTCCCCTGGTGTGAATGTTGACGAAATCCCGAAAAGGGACCAACCTTCGTCGAGGCCCAAGCGCATGAGAAAATGGTTGACGATTTTGGAAGCGTTGTCTGGTCCAGTTGCCATCGCCTTGGTCTTGGCCGTGTCCACAGCGGTAGGGGCAATGGACTGGTGGACGGGAAACGAGGTTTCGCTCTCCTTTTTCTATCTCCTGCCAATCTTCCTGGCCGGCTGGAGACTCAAGACCGCCGCGATTCTCATTTTCGCACTGCTGAATACGGCCATTTCTCTAGCCGCTCACGCACTTGCCGGTCAGAACTACTCTCAGGGCTGGATCTACTATTGGAACGCCGCCATGAGGTTGGGGTCCTATGTTCTGGTGGGACTCTTAGTCACAAGAGTGCGACGTTCGCTTGAGCGTGAACAAACCCTGGCCCGCACCGATTCCTTGACAGACGTTCTCAACCGCCGAGCCTTCGAAGAAGTAGTCGCCAAGGAAATTGACCGCATGGAACGTGGCTCTGGGGCCTTGGTCCTGGCGACCTTTGATCTCGATGACTTCAAAGCCATGAACGACACCCACGGGCACGGGGCCGGCGACAGGGTTCTCAGAGAAGTGGGCCGGGTTCTTAAGGAGAATCTCCGACAACACGACATATCGGCAAGGCTTGGCGGCGATGAGTTTGCTTTGCTACTGCCCATGACGACCGCGGGCCAGGCCTACGATCTTTGCGTCCGCTTGAAATTGTCGCTGGAGGACGCCATGAAAGCCAAGAGCTGGTCCATTGGTTTCAGCTTCGGTGCTGTCGAAGCCAAGGCGGGCGATCAGTTTGCCACGCTTCTGGACCGCGCTGACAGATTGATGTATCGCGTCAAGCACGACGGCAAGAACGGCATCCTTGTTCAGAATCTTGCGTGACTGTTTTGTGTGAATTGTGTTTGAATTTGGTTCAGTCTTCGAACCTTTGATGAGGACTTTGAGTCTTTTGTGAGTTCCTCCGAAATCGCTTGTGGCGCCCGTAACCTCCCCGGTATAAGGGCCCCAAGAACAGCGGCCGCTCGGCGGTCGTCAAGATTTCAAGGAGTTTCGCATGAAGAAGATTTTGGCTTCTTTGGTGATGGCTGGACTTGTTGCCTCTGCTTTTGCTCAGACAGATCCGGCTGCCGCGCCTACATTTACGTGGAATGGCTATGCCTCGACGGGCGTGTCCGTGGCGGGTAATGGCACAGATAAGGCCGTCGTTGGCCTTTGGGACGATGACAACTGGGGACCCGGTGGTCGGTTGAACCTCGACCTGAACATTGCCCAAGGCAACTCGGGCTTCAAGTTTCAAATTCGCGGTGATGGTGCCAACCTCACTGGAAATAGCGTTTCGGGCCAGAAGTCGGTCTATTTCAAGACTGCCTATGCCTACACCAACTTCTTTGACAAGATGCTCTACACCCAGGCTGGTATCATCAACGAGCAGACCACCCGCGCCGGTGGCGACGCGTTCATTCGCTCAAGCTTCACGAAGGAAACCCCTGGCGCCATTCTGTTGGTCAGGCCAGCCCTCGACGGAATGACCGTCGCGGTGGAAGCTGCAATCGTGAGCGCGAAGGCTGACGGAACCTTGTCGGATGTGAACACCCAGCAAAGCACCGTTGGTGGTGCTTTTATTGTCAAGGACGTGACCCAGGTCAAAGGTGGACTTCTGTTCGCCAATACAGCTGCCGCCGGTAAGGACGTGAACTACGGTCTGGGTCGGGCCTATGTGGCCGCTAGCTTGGATTCGGTCAAGAATATGAAGCTTTGGGTCGAAGGCTGGTTCTCTGGTTTGGGCGCGGCTTCGACTACCTCGGCGACCACCTCTGGCTTCTTGAACTCGGGCAAAAGCCTCGACGTGTACGTTTTCTCTGAGACCACTAGCTACAATTTCACCGACATGGACATGGCCCAACTGACCGTCGGTTTGAGAATGTACCAGGCCCTCTACGGCTCCGATGTGAAGACGACGTCGACCACGGCGAATGACACTGCTGTGAACCCCAGCCTGTCTTTCACCCCCTGGGTTTCGTATGCCCTCGATGGCGGCATCGTTCCTAAGCTGTCGTTGAGTTACTTCATGGGACCGGAACTTCTCGACGGTTCCTACAGCCAGAAGGGCAGTAACTTGCTCGACAACGTCTTGAACGTCTCTGCTCCTTCCCTGGCCAAGAGCAACGTGAACAACGTTGCGCTGTTTGAAATCAAGCCTTCCGTGCTGATCAAAGTGGGAGCTAGCCAGAGTTTGACTCTGGCCTATGCCTACGATGTCAGCGCTGGTTCGGACGATGTCTACTTCAAGAATGGATTCGGCGCTTCGACTTCCAAGTCCAACAGCGTCGTTCAGGCCAACTACATTTACAGTTTCTAGAGGACAGCCTGCCTGCACTCCTCGCTGGCGAGGTGTGGGCAGGCGGAAGCCAGAGCCCCCAGTTTCTCACACCTTAGCTTGATGTAAAGACCCCGGGGTGGAGCGACCTCCCGGGGTCTTTTTTTGAAAGCTCGAATCAGTTGGAGCTTGGTTCGGCAACCACCACGAAATCATAAGTGTTCACCGTAGCGACACCCAGACCGGTCAGGAACAGGAACATTCCAAAACCGACGGGGTTTCCTCCCACGATGTTGGCCGGCTGTGAAAAGTAGCCACCCTGCTGGACAAACGCCGCTCCCACCAACATTGTCCCGACCCCAGCCAGCAGGGGGCCGTTGTTGGGCGACCTGAACACCTTCATGTTCTTCAAGACCTGTGTTCCTGCTGGCGCGTTCTGAAAGGCGTCGTCGATCGCGGCGTTGTACTCGTCGGCGTATTGTTTTGCGCCCACGCCCAGCCCAGCGATATCCCAATGGGTGGATTTTCCAACAACTTCGTTTTTCTGGGTCGCTTCGCCTAAGTAGGTCATTTGCGGTGGAGCGATGGTCGCGCAACCCGCGAGTCCAAACAAGGCGATAAGAAGCGAAAGAACCCATTTTCTTGCGTTCATAAAGAATCTCCTCTTGAATATGTCATATCGATTTTTCTATTCGAGACTGCCGGTCGCAAACCAGGACCAAATTCCCTTTTCCATAAGTGCTAGCCTTGATAGTGCCTCCTCTCAGGTGTTGGGTCGGACGGGCGCGCCAGGGACCTTCCCGTCCGCGAATCCGCTTTGCAACCTGGGTTCTCTGCTACATTTCGCTTATGCGGATTAGTATAGGCCCGCTTTCGGTTTCGATCAAGGATGATTGAACGATGAAAGGAACTCAAAACCTGTCAACGCGGAGCGAGTTCTTCGTTGACTGCAGCCCAGTCAACCGGAAGGGGATCTTCGTTTCCCGTGAAGGGTGCCTGGCGGGCTTTCTGGATTCTTTGCTGTTGTGCAGGGTGGTCCAAAAGATAGGGCAGGTTTTTTTGAACGAATTTCCCTTGCGGAGACTCGGGGAGCGAGGCCAGAAAGTCGGCCAACCGCGATGGTCGGATTTTGGCGCGGGTCAAGACTTCGAACGCAAATTCGTCCGCACGGTCTTCTACGCTCCGGGCAAACGCGTTCTTGGTGACGGTTTGAATAAGCTCGTCCACGGCGCCTTGATTGTTGGTCAGCACGGCAAGCGACGCGAGGAGCAGGCCGCTCTTGAGGCTGTTGGCCGAATCGTGATAGGCGACGTGGCCCATTTCATGGGCCAGGACGGCGGCGACCTCTTCGGGGTCTTTCGCGTGCAGAAGCAAGGAACGGCTGACCACGATCAGACCGCCAGGAAAGGTGAAGGCGTTGATTTCCGGTAGGTCGGCAACCACGATTTCGACAGGATAGGGCAGGGGCGAGCGCAAACCGTCATCCAACCGTTTGGCAATCGTTGCGAGTGCCTTGGTCGTGACAGGCTTGCGGATCTCCGTGGCGTTGAGCGCCGTCTCCAGTTGACCTCGAATCAGGCGCTTAACCGTTAATTCCCAGGCGGCTTGGTCGTTCGAACCGGGAGAAGGCACGGTGAGCCAAACTACAAGGCCCCACGAGCCGATCAGAAGAACAGCCAGCCCGGCAATGAGAAGAAAAAGCTCCCTCGCGGAGAACTTGCCGCTCACTAGAAGCCTTTCGGGGGTTCGTTTCTTGTTGGGGGCTTGGCCGGGCCATCCTTGCCTGGACCAAAATAGCGGTGGTAGGCCAAGCGGCCAAAGAACGGAAAATACACAAGCCGCCCCTTTCGCGAGAGAACGGCGGCCGCGATGCAGTAAACCAAATACACCAAGTAGACCAAAATGCTGAAGATCGTGAAGACCCAAAAGGCGGTGAGATTCTGGTTGGAGGCGAAGTTGTCTTGGATGGCATTGAAGAAGACGATAACAGCCCAGACCAGCCAAGCTGCCGAAATCACCGAGGCGGGAATGGAAAAGAGGAGAGACTGATAAGTGTGGAACCCGGTGAAAGCGGACTTCTTTCCGTTCACAACGTGATAGATGAAGGCCGCGATCAGACCGAGAAAAGGCAACGGAAGACCGAGGTGGAGGGCCGCAAAAACCATCAGGTAGGCACCCATGGCGTCTTCTTTTTCCCGGACCGGAATCTCGCTGGGTTGGGGAAGCTGATCAGACATTCGCAGAACCTCCGAGGGAGAACCCTGTTGGCACAGGGCTCTCCTTCCTCAATCTACTCTTTTCCCGAGAACGGCGGATAGCTGTCGCTCAGGAATCCGGCGTAGGCGGCAAACCGAACCAGCCATCGTTGGGTGCCCGTAAGGAAGCTGTGGAAGTTTTCGGGAAAGGCTCCTGTAAAAAGGACCACCCACCACGCCAAGAACTGCACGATGCCGGCCCCAATGAGGCGGAAGAACAGGCAGAAGCCGTGGGGAATGTAGAAGTACAGCCAGCCGAAGAGGGTTCTCAGAATGAGGACGCCGCGGCTCAGAGTTTCGGGGTATGGCAGATCGACCTTTACGGAACCACTGGTCCCGCTGGTCCCAAACGACGGATATTCGTCGGTCAGGTTGCCGACCGAAGCCGCGAAACGGGCATTCCACGAAAGAAGACTTACCTGAAAATCAAAGAAACTTCGCGGGTATCGGCCAGTAAACAGGACCGCCCACCACGAAATGAAGCTGAGGACGAGCCCCCAGATCCCGACGAAGAAGAGGAGAAACAGATGTGGAATCGAGATGTACAACCATCCGAAGAACGTCCTGAGAAGCAGAGCCCCCCGGGAATACTGATCCTGGCGCTGAATCGACAAGGCCATCAGATACCTCCAAAGATTAAGATTCCCCTAAGAATACCCCATATCTGGTTGAAATCAATCGATATCATTCGATCGAAAGCCAGACAGCCTTCAGGTCCTGATCCCGGCTGGAAGTCCCTACTAGCACCCGAAAGCGGCCGGGCTCGACGACCTTTCGGGCTTCTGTGTCGAGAATCCACAGATCTTCAGCGTTCAGCGAGAGCTTTACCGAGACCGATTCTCCGGCGCCGACTGTGACTCGCCGCCAAGCCTTCAGTTCGCGGCGCGCCCAGGTCGCGCTGGTGACCTCGTCTTCGACGTACACCTGAACGACTTCAACGCCGTCTCTTTTTCCCTGGTTGGTGACTTCGACCCGAACGTTAACTTTACCGCCGGGACCGATTCGCTTCTGATCCAGCACCGGCGCAGACACAAGAATGGGGGCGTAACCGAGGCCGAATCCAAAGGAAAAAACGGGTTCCTGGGAGAGATCGGCGTAGCGAGCGCCATGCTGTCCTCGGACGCAGTTGTAATACACAGGCTGCTGTCCGACGTGCCTGGGAAAACTGACGGTCAGCTTTCCCGACGGATTCAAGGCGCCAAACAGGGCCTCGGCCACCGCCGTTCCCCCCTCCATTCCGGGGTTGAAGCACTCAAGAAGCGCCGGGACCTCGAGCAGGCAGGCGGGAAGAACCAGGGGCTTGCTGTTGATCAGAACGCCAACGACGGGCTTACCCAACGAGGTCCAGTCCTCAAGGAGCCGGACCTGATTGCCGGGGAGTTCCAGGGTGGCTGTGCTCTTGGCCTCTCCCACAAAACTGAGATTGTCGCCGACAACGGCGATGATGACGTCCGCGTGTTCGGGGCCGGTCAGGGACCAACCTGGCGGCAGGACACTTCGCACGCCGTCAAGAACTGTCACCGTGGCTTCCCTTGGATGAGAGGTGCCGCTGGGGCCTGTCATTTGGCCGCTGCCCAGACTCCAGTCTCCCAACTGAGCCAAAGGATCGTCGGCATTGGGGCCGACCACGGCGAGCCTCAAGGGCCTCGCGAGGTCGAAGGGCAGCACAGGACGGCCAAGCCACGGTTCGTTGCGCAGCAGAACCAGACTCTCCCGTGCCGCACGGAGGGCGACGGCCCGGTGAGGCGCACTGCCAATCAGGGTCTTGATCTTCTCGGGCTGACTGAACCCTGGATCTTCAAACAGCCCCATTCGGAATTTGAGTGAAAGCACTCGGCGGACGACTGCGTCAATCTCGCCCAGGGTGATCAAGCCCCGTTCGAGGGCCTGATGGCAACCGTCAAAGAACTCGGGCGTCGCCATGATCAGATCGTTTCCCGCCCGCAAAGCCAACGCTGCGGCTTCGGCGAAATCGGCGCAGATTCTCTGGTCGTTGACCAGGTGGCCCACGTTGTTCCAGTCCGTGACGACAATTCCCTCGAACTCCCACTCCTGTTTGAGAACCTCGGTCAGGAGCCAGCGGCTGGCGGTACTGGGAACGCCGTCGATGGACTGATAACCGGTCATGAATGTCATCGCTCCGTGTCGGGCGGCCCGTTCAAAAGGCGGAAAAAAGGTTGACCGCAACTTGCGTCGGCTGAGTTCGGCTTCCGAGGCGTCTCGGCCTCCGACGGTCTCGGAGTATCCCGCGAAGTGTTTGGCCGTCGCGAGGATGCCATCGGGGTCGGCCAACCCACGGCCTTGGTAACCTTCGATCATTGCCAGCGCGAAATCTCCGACCAAGAGAGGGTCTTCGCCAAAGGTCTCGCCCACGCGGCCCCACCGAAGGTCTCTGGCCAAGCAGAGAACGGGACTGAGGGTCCACTTGAGGCCTGTGGACCGCATTTCGAGCGCCGTCACCCTGGCCGCCTGCCGCAACAGGTCGGTATCCCAGCTGCAAGCCAGCGCCAGCTGGGTAGGAAAGATCGTGGCTCCTGCCCAGAACGAATGCCCGTGGATGCCATCGTCGGCCAGCAGTACAGGAATTCCGAGCCTTGTCGCGCGGGACGCGCTGATGGCGGCGTCGGCGTCCGACCCATTGATGTGTAGGAGAGACCCGACGTGAAGCGTGCGGATCAAATCCAGCGCGGCCCGCTGGCCATCGAGCTGCAAGAGTTGGCCGATCTTTTCGGATACGGTCATCCGCGTCAGGAGGTCCTCGACACGGGCCGAGACAGGCTGACTTGGGTCGCGGTACAACCGCGGTTCCTCTTCGCTCATTTGTCCACTCCCGCCAGAACGACGCCTTCGAGAAAGAATCGCCGGGTGAAGAAAAAAATAACGATGGGCAGGAGAGAGGCCAAGACGCTGGCGGCCTGCACCATGTTGGGGTAGATGACGTACTGCGTGCTGAAGGCGCTCAGTCCGACGCTAATCGGGTAGAGGTCAGGGTGACCGGCCAGATAGACCAGGGGAAGAAAATAATCGTTCCAGCAATAGAAGAAGTTGAACAGACCGGCCGCGACGAGGGCGGGAACAGCCTGAGGCAGCAGGATCTGGTACAGAATACGGATGGGACCGGCACCGTCAATCTTGGCGGCCTCGTCGAGTTCGCGCGGAATTCCCAGGAAGAATTGGCGGAGCAAAAAGATGTTGAATCCGTTGGAAAAGAAGGCAGGCACCAGCAGGGGGAGCCAAGTTCCCACCCAGCCAAGGGTGAAGAAGAATGAATAGGTGGGAATCAGAGTGACCATCGTGGGAAGGATCATCGTGGCCAGGACAAGGATGAAGGCCAAATTCCTGCCGGGAAAGCGGAACCGCGCAAAGCCGTAGGCCACGAACGAACTCGACAGAAGGATACCGATGGTGCTGACGCCCGCGTAGAAAAGGGTGTTCTTCAGGAGGTTCACGAAATCGATGCTCGTCCACACCGAAAGGAAGTTCGCCCATTGGGGATCGAGCTTCATCTCGGGCTTCAAAAGGCGCCAGTTGCCCCGCCATTCCAGGGGAGCGGCCGAAAGGTTGCCCGGATCGGCAAACGTCGACATCTGCCGGCCCTTCTGGACCATGGCCAGGGTTTTGATGGTCCCGTCGCCCTGCGGCACTTGAAACAGATCGAGACCCTGGCCTTCCTTTTGAATTTGAACCGGGCTGAGCGGAAGGATGCGGAACTCGGTGGCGGCCGCCTGGTCGGGCGATTTCAGAGCCGTCGCGATTCCGTACCCCAAGGGCATCAGGAACACCAACAAGGTCAAGGCAACAGCTGCTGTGATGCCCACCGCCTTGAGTTTGTTGATTAGCCTGGAAGAATTGGGCAAACGGGACTGGTTCATGATTTTTCTCCAGCATAATAGACCCATTTCTTCTGCGACCAGAACAAAAGAAGGGTAAAGGCCAAGCCAAACCCGAAAATCACCCACGCCAGAACGGCTCCGTAGCCCATGTTGGAAAAGTGGAAGCTCTGGCTGAAGAAATTGACCGCCAGAAAATTTGAGGCCCCGTCGGGGAAACCGTTGCCGCGCCCTTGGTTGAGCGTGAACGGCACCGCAAAGTACTGGAGCAAGCCGATGAGCGCGATGATGAGGTTGAAGAAAATGACAGGAGAAAGCATGGGGAGGGTGATGCGCTGGAGACGCACCCGCCAGTTGGCGCCGTCAATATCGGCGGCCTCGTACAGTTCCGACGATATATTCTGCAGCCCCGCCAAGAAGATGATCATGGTGTTTCCCATTCCCCAAAGGCTCACCAAGGAGTAGGTGAAATAGATCAGTTGCGGACTCGTCGTCCAAGGGATGCCGTCGGAACCGACGGCGTGAAAACCCGTGAGCTGCTGAATGAAAACATTGACCCAGCCTGTTTGGGAATTCAAGATTCCCGTCCAGATCAACGCCGCGGCAATGGTCGGGATCATCGTCGGCATGAAGAACAAGGTCTGAAACAGCGTCTTCCCCAACACACGCTTGGAATTCAAGACCAACGCGATGGCCAAAGCCGAACCGAAGGTGATCGGCAGGCAAATGGCGGAGAAGACAAGAGTCTTCAAAATGGAAGGATAGGTCTCAGGATCCTGTAGAAACGCCCGCGCCCATTGAGCCAGTCCCACAAATTGCGTCTTGTCGGGGTTTGCCGGGTTGAAGTCGGTCATGGTGAAGCCCAGCGAGGCGATCATCGGAGCGATGCTGAAGGCCAAAAAACCCAGTATCCATGGACCGACAAAGAACAAGCCCCAGCGGCGTTCGGCGCGTTCCAGCAAATTCGTGCGTCGTTTCATCGTTGTTTTCCTTGGTCACAAAAGAGGGGAAGGGGCAGGACCCCTTCCCCTGAGTCGGCTCCCTACTTGGCGGCCTTGTAGATCTTGTCGAGGTCGGCCTTCAGGTTGGCCAGCTCGGCATCGACATTCAAACCTTTCTCGGAGCTGAGCTTGTTGAAGGTCTGAGTGTAGCGGTCGGAGGTTTCCTGGAAACTCGGCATCCAGCTTTCATGGTTGGGGTTGTCGGGGTAGCCGATGCTGTCGATGACGACCTGCCAGTTGACCTTGTTGTCGGGAAATTTTGCCTTGGCAAACGAGTCCAAGAAGGCCGCTTGATCCGCTTTTTTAGCGGGCATGCCGCCGTAGGCCTTGAGCAGGTCCTGGCTGGCCATCAAGTAGGTGATGACCTTGAACGCCGCATCCTTGTTCTTGCTGTAGCGGGTGATTTCAAACGTGTCGGCGTGCATTTTCGCCGTGGTCTTGCCGTTGTACGAAGGGGTCACGGCCAGGTCCCAGTCAAGTTTCTTGATGTCGGCGAAACCTGCGTACCAAAGATGCACCAGGTCGATGGCGATGTGGTTGGACGCAAACAGGTCGGTCTTGTTGAGCAAGTCCGAATTCTGATAGGCGAAGTTGGGGTAGAAATGGTCTTTCCACATGGCGTCGTACATCCACTTGTGGTAGGCGACCCAGTTTGCTGGAATCTGCGCTGTCTTTCCGTCCTTGGACACGATGCTACCGGCGCCGAACAGCGTCGCCGTTCCGCGGAAGTCGCCGTACTGCTGGCCAAAGCCGAACTGAACGATTTTGTCGGCATCAAAGCCCGCTTCGGTCGGCGTCTTTCCTGCCGCGTCCACGGTGAGTTTCATGGCGATTTCACGTAAAGTGTTCACGTCCCAAGGTTTGGATTTTCCGTTCTCGTCGATGTAGGGCTGTCCGAACTTTTGGGGAGGGAGAGGAATCCCGGCTTCTTTGAACAGGGCGCGGTTCACGTACAAAAACGACGGGTAGATCGCGTAAGGGAGGCCTACAAGCCCCTGGCCTTCGGTCCGATAGAAGTCGACCATGGACTTGTCGAAAAGGCTGAGGTCGTACTTGTATTTCTTAACCAAGGGTTCGAGGTCGGCCCAAGCGCCCTTGAAGCTGTCGCGTCCCCGAATCCCCACGGGCCCGACCACGTCGGGGGCGTTTCCACCCGCGATCTGCGTCGTCAGCGTGTTGTAGGCCGCGGCGTTGGCCACGACGTCGAGGACGAGTTCGATATCGTTCTGTGACTTGTTGAAGTCCTCGACGACCTTCTTTTCCACAAGCACGGTGGGAGCGTCTCCTCCCGAACCCAAACCTACATACCAACGCACTTTTGTCTTCTCGGCGAACGCGAATCCGCCCGCCAGCAACAGGGCAAGAGCGGCCGCTAGGATCTTCTTCATGATTCCTCCGGAACTGTTTGCATGTTTGCGCAAACAATTTGAAATGGTGTCCCTCAGGGGACGAGTCAGGCTAGCATGGGTCGAGTGTTTGCGCAAACAAATTCAGAAGAAATCACAGGGGGAGGCGCGAAATTGAGGCACCGTCGACAAATTCAAGAGCAAAGGTTCTTTCGACTTTGTTCCGGCGAACGCCGGTCACTTGCTCAACGAGCAGGTTGACGGCAGTCTGCCCCATCTCCAGCAGCGGCTGCCGGTAGGAAGCCAGGGTTGGGAACTGGAGACGACCGGCCGGTTCCGCGTCGAAACCGACAAGGCTGTAGTCTCGGGGGCACAAGATACCCGCGTGGGCCAGGGCGGCCAGGAAGTTCATCGCCACCGAATCGTTGCCGGCGATCACCGCGGTCGCCCTGCGGATCCTTGAAAGATACATCTGGGGCGAAACTTCGCCCGCGTTGTCGACGGTTCCGTTGGAAAAGACGTCGAGTTCGAGACCTCTTTCGGAGGTCGCCTGCCTTACGGCCAGTTCGCGGTCGCGAAAGTTCGGGTTGTAGTCCAACTCGGAGTCGACACCCAGGTACGCAAAGTGCCTGTGGCCAAGGTCAGACAACCGGCGAACGGCGTCGGCGGCGGCCTCGGCATTCAGGGTGTCTATCCACGAAACCGCCTCGCTGGCGATGCGGTCGCTGATGCTCACACACGGAATTCCGCGGGCTTCGATCTCGGCGATCTGTTCTCGGGGAAAGCGTTTCAGACCAACGAAAATCAGTCCGTCGACTTTACGCTGGTGCCAAACCCGAAGGAAGTCGAATTCCCCCTCCCTGTCGAAGTCGGTCGACATCAGCACGTCCCAGCCGAGCTCCCTGCCCCGCATTTCCACACCTGAAAGCAGATTCATGACGTAAAAGTTGTTGAGTAGCGGCCGGTCAAACATTCGCGGGGTCACCAGCGCCAGGGTTCGTGTCAGCCCGTGATTGAGGGCCTGAGCCTGGCGGTTCGGGTAGTAGTTGAGTTCCCGAATGGCCTGCTCGACTCTGAACCTGGTTTCAGGCTTCACGTTTTCGAGGTTGTTCACGACCCGTGAGACCGTAATGAAGGAAACTCCGGCCTTCTCGGCGACATCTCTCTGGGTTGCCATGGCTCCCAAACAATAGCCCGCGTCCCGTCGTTGAAACAAGATGAAGGAAAACGATTGCGCGCACCGGTTGACCGGTGTATCTTTCCGTTATGAAACTCCGCACCAAATTGGTATTCTTGGTCGCTTCGGCGTGCGTCCTGTTCTTGGTTTCGGTTGCAGCCTACCTTGCCTTGCAGGCGCCTCTTGAAACCATGGATCGAGAAGCGAGTCTCTTCCGGGAGGTGGAGAGGTCGGCAGCGGGGCTGCAGGTGGAAACCAACCTGCTGGCCGTTTCCGCCCTTGGGGAGCAGACCAAGGCCTTCATGGCGGCCCAAGACCGCTACCAAAAGGCACTGACCGCCATCGACGGCGTCAAGGCTTTGGTGGAGGCCTCGCCTGAAATGGCTGAGGCCGTCAAAGCGGTCAAGCGCCTGGGAGCTTTGACCGCCGAAGGACTTCAGAATATTTCTTCGGCCCTCGGCGACGTGGTGAAGGCCGGAGGCGACGCCGGGCTGAACGCCAACTCGGACACCTGGGCGCAACTGGCTAAGGTCGCCTATACGGGGCAGGTCAAGAACGCCAACGCCATCGACTACTACCTGAACAACCTAGTCACGAAGATGGCGACCCTGAACCAGGCCCTTTCGGTCACCCGCGACGTGGTCGCCGCCAAGGACCAGTTGATTCGTGAGGGTGTGGCCGCGATCAAGGTCCGGAGTTCGCAGGCCGGCTTGGCGGGCATCTTGATCGCGATTCTGGCGGCGCTTGCTGTCAGCTATCTCATCGCCCAGAGCCTCTCGAAGGCGTTTCGAAGCCTTGGAACCACGGTTGCCCTGGTCGGAGCGGGTGATCTGCGGCTGCGGTTCAACAGTCAGCGCAAGGACGAACTGGGAACCTTGGGACGGGACATCGACGGTTTTCTGGACTCGCTGACCAACTCCTTCCGTAGCATTCAGGAGGCCTCCGCCGAAAACCTTCAGGTTAAGGATCAGTTGACTGCCTCGGTGTCGGCGGCAACCTCCTCGGCCGTCGAGATTGAAGCCAGTTCCGAATCCATTTTGGGACAGCTAAAGCGGGCCGAAGAGCGGATTCAAGCCTCGCAACGGGACCTCGACCTCGTCGTGAGCCTTCAAGAAGCGTTCTCGGTCAGGCTTGACGGACAGAACCTGAGCGTTGGCGAAGCGACGCGGGCCGTCAACGAGCTGGCCCAAGGAATCTCGCAAGTGACCGAACTGTCCAACCAGAACCGTCAGGCCGTCGAAGCCCTTCTTGTGGAATCCGACAGGGGCCGCGAGGTGTTCGACAGGTCCTTCTCAAAGGTTGCCGAGATCAACGACAGCGTTTCAGCGATCCAGGACCTCGTCGGCACGATCGCCGAGGTCGCCGGCCAGACCAACATCCTGGCGCTGAACGCTGCCATTGAGGCCGCCCACGCGGGGGAAGCCGGCAAGGGGTTCGCCGTGGTTGCCGACGAAATCTCAAAACTGGCGTCGGCGAGCGCCGAGAGCTCGAGCCAAATCGCCTTGACCATTCAGGACGTGGTTTCCAAAATTCAAGAGGCTGGTGCGACCCGGGAGGAGACTCTTGACGCGTTTGCGGCGATCGGGACGCACATCGAACGGGTTTCCGCCCAGGGAAGGGGCATTTACGACGCGTCGCTCAAGATGAACCAAGGAACCCACAGCATCCACTCGGCTATGGAGACCCTCTCCTCCAATTCTACGGAGACGACTCAGGAAGCTAGCCGAATCGGGACTGTGGCAACCCAGCTCGGCCAAACGCTCGGCCAAGTCGGCCGGATCAGCCATGAGGTTGTTTCCAACGTTGGTGAAATCACCCTGGGCTTGGGTGAAATCAGCCGGACGGTGACGGAAGTCTCCACCCAGGCCGAGCGCCTGGGAAGGGTCGGCGAAGCCCTCGATCAAGCCGTGAACGTCTTCCAGACAGAGGTGTCCTAAGGGAAAAAGCATTCTTTGGTTGCCCCTTATTCAGAGGAGCACTACACTGGACAGCATGAAACTCCGAACGAAACTTCTGTCGCTTTTCGCTGGCGCCGCAGTGCTTTTTCTAGCTTCGGTTACGGCCTACTTCGCCATTCTAGCTCCCCTGGACAAGCTTCAGGCTGAAGTTGGCGTCCTTCGGGAATTGGAAAGGGCCACCGCTGGTCTTCAGGTTCAGGCCGAACTTCTGGTCATTAAACCCTTCCAGGCGCAGGGTTTAGCTTTTAGCGCCGCCCTGGACCGCTACAAGGCCGCCCAGAAGGCCTTGGGGACCGTTGTGCTGCTTCCCAAAGCCAGTGACTCGCTGGCCAGCGCGTTTCAAGCAGTTACCAATTTGGGCCAGCTTACGCAAGACGCCCTATCTTCGGTAAGCGACTCCTTCGCACAGGTTCGTGCCCAGGCCAAGGAAGTTGGGCTTTCTGAAGAATGGGCCGACTGGCCGCAAGTGATGAGCGCCGCTTACACCAAAACCAAGAACCCAGGCGCTGTGGTCTATTTCCTGACGTCGCTGGTCACTCAAGTGTCTCAGCTTAGCGATGGCCTAAGCGTGACTAGGCAAGTGATCGAACGCAAAGACGGCGAAATCAGCCTTGAGTTGGGTAAGATCAAGGACCGTAGCAGCCTTGTCGGGCTTGCGTTTATCCTCCTCTCCGTAGGGTTTGCCGTTATCCTTGGTTTCTTTCTGTCAAGGAACATCACCCGGGCCTTGGGCCGCCTCGGGACAACCGTTGGGAAGGTCGGTTCCGGGGACTTGAGGGTCCGCTTCGGAGGCACCCGCAAGGACGAACTGGGTCAGCTCGGCCGTGATATCGACACCTTCCTTGATTCGCTGACAACGTCTTTCCGTCGGACTCAGGCGGCATCGGCCGATAACCTTTCGGTGAAAGACCAACTGGCCCTCTCTGTTGCTTCGGCAACGTCGTCCGCTGTAGAAATCGAAGCCAATTCCACCTCGATTCTTGACCAGCTCAAGAAATCTGATGAGAAAATTCAAGCCTCAGAAGCCGACCTCAACGGTGTCGTGATCCTGCTCGAAGCCTTTGAGGGCCGTTTGGGCCAACAGAGTCAGGAAGTGGCCGAGGCGAACCGCGCGGTGGTCAACTTGGCTCAGGGAATTTCCCGCATCTCCGAGCTCTCCAACCAGAACCGCCAGGCCGTCGAGGCGCTACTGGCCGAATCGGACCGGGGAAGGGAGGTCTTTGACAGGTCGTTCGCCAAGGTCGCCGAGATCGGCGAAAGCGCTTCGGCGATCCAGGATCTGGCAGGGGCCATCGCCGAGATCGCGGGGCAGACCAACATTCTGGCCTTGAACGCGGCCATCGAAGCGGCGCACGCCGGCGAGGCCGGAAAAGGGTTCGCCGTCGTTGCCGATGAGATTTCCAAGCTGGCGGCCGCCAGCGCGACAAGTTCGGCTCAAATCGCGGTGACTATCACCGAAGTCGTCGGAAAGATCCGAGAAGCCGGCGCGACACGTGAGGAGACTCTTGGGGCCTTTGATTCCATAGGCGCCCAGATCAGCCGCGTTTCTGACCAGGGTCGAGGCATCGACGACGAGGCGGGCGGAATGAACCAAGGGACGCACCGCATCCGCGAGGTGATGGAATCGCTCTCCTCGGGCGCCAAGGATAGCGCCAGCGAAGCGGACAGGATAGGAACGGTGGCCACCAAAGTTGGGCAGGCGCTGGGACAAGTTGGACGAATCAGCCACGAGGTTGTTTCGAACATCGGTGAAATCACGGCGGGGCTTTCCGAAATCAGCCGAACCGTCAGTGAAGTCGCCAATCAGGCCGACCGGCTGGGCCGCGTTGGCGAGGATCTTGACCGGTCTGTGAACGCCTTTCAAACCGAAGAGGCAAGCGTTGCGGCGCCGACCGAGTCCCGACCCGATGGACAGCCCTGATAGATTCCTGTAGGTTCGCTGAATGGCATCCACCTTCAAGTATTTTTGGGGTAGTCTTCTTTTTACCTTGGTCGCCCTGGCGGCGGCCTTCCTGTTAGGCTACCAGGCGGGAGGAAACGTATCCTCCGGACTTGCGGCGCTCTTCACGGCCTTGATGCTGGGTGTTCTTGAAGCGTCGCTCAGCTTCGACAACGCCGTCGTCAACGCGCGCATCCTCGAAAATATGAGCCCATTCTGGCGCCGCATGTTCTTAACAGTCGGGGTGGTGATCGCGGTGTTTGGCATGCGAATCGTGTTTCCCGTTGTTCTGGTTTGGGCTGTCAGCTCCTTGCCCTTTGGTGAAGTCTTGACCATGACATGGCAGGATCCCCGGCATTTCCAAAGCATCCTTGTCGAGCAGCACCTGCTGATTGCTGGATTTGGCGGAGCGTTCCTGTGGATGGTCTTTGCTAAGTTCTTTTTCGATCAGGAAAAGAGCATTCACTGGATTCCAGGGCTGGAAAAGGTCCTGGCCAAGCTGGGCCGCATGGAATCCGTCTGGGTGCTTGTTGCCCTGGGGGTTACGCTGGTGTTCCACCAACTGATGCCGCCACTCCACCGCCCCGAGTTTCTGATGGCATCGATGGTAGGAATCCTCGTTTTTCTTCTGGTGGACGGACTGGGAAGCCTTCTTCAAAGCGACAATCTCGCGGCTGGAGCCGGGCTTGGAGCCTTCCTGTTCCTCGAAGTCCTTGACGCCAGCTTCAGCTTTGACGGTGTGATCGGAGCGTTTGCCATCACCGACAGTCTCTACCTCATCGGGTTAGGCCTGGGGATCGGGGCGTTCTTTGTCCGATCGCTGACGATCAAACTTGTGGCCGACAAGACCTTGGGCGCCTTTCGCTACCTTGAACACGGAGCGTTCTGGGCCATCGGTGCCTTGGCGCTGATCCTCTTCCTGGCAGCCGTGGAAATCGAGGTTCCCGAGGTGGTCAGCGGTTGTGTCGGAATGGTCTTCATCGGCCTCAGTTTTGGGGCAAGCGTGATCTACAACCGCCGTAAATCCCATTAGCCGACCAAAATCACCAGCCCAGACGATCCAGCCAGCGGGGAATCCACGCGACACCCCGGCCACCGAAACCGTTGAACAAGGTCCAGCCGGACTCACGCGGATGGACGGCCAGGATGGGGGCCTTGGTCCGGCTTGCCGGCCGCACTCCCCACTGATGGTCGACCACTTCAAACGGGAGTTTCCCCAGCCTCAAGCGCAACTCGGCTTCGAGCAGGGCCCTGGCCTCGGGGCGTATCCCCCTGTGGTCCACATCGCTTTCATGGGTGGCTCCCCACCTGTACAGCTGACTTCCCAGAGGAATGAGAAAACGAGGGCCGACCTCGGCATGCCCAAGGTCGAGGTCAGGAATGCGGACGGTGAGCAGGTCGCCTCGGACCGGCTGCCAGCGGTCCGCAACTTCTGGAACCGCCCTCCAAGGGCCTGTGAAGTCCGACGCACCGCCGCACCAAAGAACGCTGCCGCCTCTCCCTTCGGCTGGGTCAAAGTTGCGTTGTTCTAGCCTTCCCGCGTCAGCCCACCGGGAGCGGGCCGCTTCGAGCAGACGGGGAAGATCGACCCAGCCGCCGCCTTCTATCCAAACACCCTCGGCGTCAGCCGTGGCCCGCCAGCCCGGAGCGGCCCGAGGAAAAGCCTCGGCACCAATTTTGGCTCCGGTCCAGGGGCGCCTCAAAGGGAGCGTGTGGACGAAGCTCTGACCTAGTAGGAGTTCCAGCTCCCGGTAGTAGGGAACCAGGATCTCCCATCCAAGGGTGTCGGCCGAAAACCGGGGCCCAGTCAATGGGTTGAACAGGCCGGCGGCCACCCTTGACGCTGAGCCCGAACCCTCGTCAACCACGACAAAGGAGATTCCTCGAGCCTCGGCGCGGAGGGCCGCGAGAGTCCCCGCCAAACCTTGACCTACAATGATCAGCGGCCTGTCCAGATCGGCCTCCTCGGTTGGCATTCTAGCCTAAGGGAACCTTTGGGTCACGGACTCCACCCAGCTTGCCGATTCCCGACAAGAGGACTAAACTTTGAGGCAGGAGTACCCCATGAATCTTTTGGATCAGCTGAAGAAAGTCACCAAGGTGGTCGCGGACACCGGCGATTTTCAGAGCATCAAGGCCTACGCGCCCGTCGATTCGACGACCAATCCCTCCCTTATCTTGAAAGCGGCGTCCCAACCCGAATACAAGGCGCTTGTCGAGTCCGCGGCCAAGAAAGCCAAGGCCCAGGGGGGAACTGCCGCCCAGATTTTGGCTCGAGCCATCGATGAAACCAGCGTGGCGTTTGGCCTGGAGATCCTCAAGATTGTTCCCGGTCGAGTGAGTACCGAGGTCGACGCCCGGCTTTCGTTTGACACTCAAGCCAACGTCGAGAGGGCAAGGGGCATCATCGCCCTCTACAAGGCTGCGGGTATCCCCAAGGAACGTATTCTGATCAAGATTGCCTCCACTTGGGAAGGCATCAAGGCGGCAGAAATTCTCCAGAAAGAAGGCATCAACTGCAACCTGACTCTCCTGTTCAGCCTCGTTCAGGCGGTGGCGTGCGCCGAGGGCGGTATCCGGCTCATTTCACCGTTTGTCGGACGAATTCTTGACTGGTACAAGGCGTTCCGAAAGGTCGACGCGATTCCCGCCACCGAGGATCCGGGTGTGCTTAGCGTGACGGCGATCTACAACTACTACCAGAAATTCGGCTACAAGACGCAGATCATGGGCGCTAGTTTCCGCAACGTCGGCGAGATTATCGAGCTTGCAGGCTGTGAGCTGTTGACCATCAGCCCCGACCTACTCGGCGAGCTGGCCAAAACCGAGGGGACTCTTGTGACCAAGCTCACGCCTGGATTGGCAGCCAAGGCCGCGGTGAACCGGATCACCGCCGACGAGAAAACCTTCAGGTGGCTGATGAACGAAGATCCCATGGCCACCGAGAAGCTGGCCCAGGGGATCCGGTCGTTTGCGGCCGACTTGGTCAAGCTCGAAGCCCTGCTGGCGCCTCTTCTGTAAGACCGTCAGTACGAAGCTTTGACTTCCGCACCGAAGGTTCGTCCTTCCGTGGGATACCAGCCGCCAAAGTAGACAAAGTCGGGCGTGCGGTCGCCGGACAGGTTGTTTCCGTAGAGCCGCACCGTCCAGACCGGGCTGGTTTCGATGTGGAACGTGGTCGAGGCATCGTAGGTGAACTTGGGTTCGACGGCGGGCAAGCTGTTGGTGTAGTCGCCTCCCTGATAGTAGGACGAGACGACGCGGCCGTCGGCCGCCAGGGTAACCAAAGCGATCGGTGTCCATTCGAGCGCGGTTTTGAACGTGTGCGTGGGAACCAAAGTGAGGCTGTTGCCGTTGTAGGGACCAGCTACAAACCAGGCCTTCTCCAAAAGGTAGTCCGCCGAGGCCTGGGCCCGGCCCAAGGCGCCCGGCAACCGGGGGAAGGTTGCACTCAAGGTCGCGTCAACGCTCGTGTGAATGCTGGCGGCGCCGTTTGTGTTGCCTCCCACGAAGGTGTTCGGGTCAGACACGTAAAGGATTTCGTTGTCCATCCTCAGGACCGAGGCGCTCACGAGCGCCTGCAGAAATCCTGCGGTGGTTTCTCCGGAGAGAGTCGCTTCCCAGCCGGTTTCCGGTTGCAAGGCTGTGTTGAACGAGTCGGTCGAACCCGAGTAGTTGTAGTAGGACACCATTTCGTCGAGGAAGGGGTATCGGAAAGTCCGTCCGCCGCTCAGGGCCAGCTTGGTGCCTTCCTGCGGCAGCCAGGCCAGTCCGGCTGAGTAGACCAGCGGTGTGAAAGTTTGGGCGTTGTTGATCAAAGGGTCCTGGTCCGAAACCGCCGTCGTCGTGGAAAGCTCGTACCTGACTTGGACCGTGGCGACAAAGAGGTCGTCCCAGTTCTGCTGGATCGAAACCCACGATTCTCCCCGGGCCCTTTGCAGGGTTGCCAAAACCGCCAGCGAACTGGCGGCCTCGTTGCTGTAGCGGTTGACGTCCAGCCGTTGGTACGATCCTCCCAAGGCTCCGCCCAGGGTCAAGTCACCGCCGAGGACCTCAGGAACCACGAGTTGGACCCGAGGTTCAAATTCGGACTGGAACAGGGAGTTCTTGGTGTAGAAGTCCGAGGAGGGGAGGGTCGAAGCGCCGTTTCGAACCGAGGCACTGCCGGGAAGGCTCAGGTGGAAGAGCGAAGAAGCGTAGTCCCACTGCGCCGTCAGATTACCGCTTGTTGTTGACATCTGGTCGCGGCTGTTGTTCGTGTCGACAGCGTCAGGGTTGTTCTGGTAGGCAGCCTGCTTGAGCGCCCCGGGAAGCTCGTAGCTGCCCGAATCGTACGAGGCGGTGAGAGCTAGGCGGTGGCCGACAAAGGGGTTGACCAGCAATTTGGTCCAGAGATTCCACTCTGTCGTGGCACTGTTCTGGCGCGTTGGAAGCTCCTGAGTCCTCTGAGCGGAGAGCAGGAATCCGCCCAGGGAAAACGGAGTGCCGAAAAACGCGCTCTGAGTGTTTGACAAAGTGTTTTCCACGGATCCGGAAAACTCATAGGTCGTCTTCGCGGGGACCTTGGTCACCACGTTGAGCGCCCCGACCACCGATTGGTCGCCGTAGAGCGCCGAAGTCGGTCCGCTCAGCGACTCCACATGATCGACCGCCGCGAGCGGAACCAGATTCAGCGGGGCGCCCGACATATCGGGCGTGTTCTGGCTGACTCCGTCGACCAGGAGGTTGATCCGACCGAAGCCGTTTTCTCCGAACGTGGGCGCCCTCAAGACGCTTCGGCCGGGTGAGGTCGATTGCACGGCGATGCCGGGAACCTGGGCGAGGGCCTGTCCTAGCGTCGTTGCGTCTTCGGGTTTGGTTGTGCGGACTGGCACCGTCAGCAGTGAGCTGTCGGTCGGCTCCTTGGTGGCCGTCACAACAATTTCTGTGGGGGACGGGGCTGGGTCCTCGCCAAAAAGCAGGGCTGTCGCGAAGAACAGAGCAACCAGACAACTGGCCCGGTTGCCTCGTTCTCCCCATAGAATGGGGTTCCTAAACATGGGATCACCTTCCTATCGTCCGTAGGGTTCTGGTGGGCAATCCGGGCAGATTTTCTGACTGTTGTCCGGGAACCGGGCATTCACAGTGGCGGGACCGTGGGGGAATCTCACCCCTTTCCCTGGATCCGGATCGCAGACTTTGGAGATCCATCCCCCCAAAGGGATGGTTGGTTTGCCAAATCGCAAATCCTGACGACAGAGTATCAAGGTGGAACCAAGTGATCAACCTTTTCGACAGGTCGAAAGTCTCGGCGTGTCAAAAACTTTTTGGAAGAGCTGGCGGCCGAGCAACAACGCGGTAGTGAATGCTCTGCGTTGGGTCTTGGCCCATGAAACGCTGCCCTTTGATCTAGGGGCCAAAGCAAAAAAAACCGGTGTTTCAGGGTATCTCCACCCCGAAAACCGGCAAATTCTTGGAAGACTTTTGAACGATCCAAGATTCGAACTTGGGACTTCTACCGTGTGAAGGTAGCACTCTAACCACTGAGTTAATCGTCCATTTCGGAAAACAGAATAGCCACAGCAGTCTAAAAAGTCAAGTCAGCCCGGAGCAACCAGCCGCCTCGCCCTATGTCCTTCCGAGTCTTTTCTTAGGATGAAAATCCCTGAGTACCTGTTCGTACATTGTCTCAATCCGCTTGGCCATGGTGCCTGCTGTCCACTTCTGGGCATACTCCATGGCCTCGGCCGACTTGACCTTATAGAGAACCGGATCTTGCAGCAGCCTTAAGACGGCATTCGAAAACGCCGTGACATCTTCTTCGACCATAAATCCGCCGTTGTCGCCGGCCATGACTTCTTTGGTTCCCATCTTGCCCACGGCCACGGCGGGTGTGCCGCACATCATGGCCTCGATCGTTACAAGACCTTGGGTCTCGGTAACCGAAGCAAAGGTGAAGACATCGGCCAGTGCGTACAGGTGCTTGAGTTCCTGATGGTCGACGTAACCCAGACAAAGCACCGCATGGCTGAGGCTGCGGTGGGCCACCAGAGTCTTGAAGGTGTCGAAATAGGGGCCGTTGCCAGCGATGACCAAAAGTGCGCTGGGCTCTTTCTTGACGACTTGTTCGAGTGCGTCCAGCAAGAAGTCCATGTTCTTTTCCTGACCGACCCTCCCGACGTAGAGAAGAAGCTTGCGGCCCCTCATTTGAGGGAACTGCAGAAGCCAACGTGAATTCAGCAGCTCGTCAGCTTTGGTGATGCCCCGGAAATCCTCGGCGGGAATTCCCGTGGGGACTACGGTGATGGGGCAGGTAATTCCATAGCTGATAAGAACTTCTTTCATCGGAACCGTCGGGGCAATGATGGCGTCAGCGTGACGGAACCACCTGTAGGTCAGAGCACGGGCCACGTGGCGCCCGAATTTCTGGCCCAGCCACGGCGCGTAGTATGAAATGTACTGCTCAAAATAAGTGTGGCAAGTTTGGATCATGGGCAGGCCTCGGCGCTTGGCGTACTTGCGTGCCATGAACGACAACGCAAACTCGGTCTGGACATGCAGGAGTTGGGGTTGGAAACGGTCAAGCTCAGAAAAGAATCGGAAGCGTTCCCAAGGGGCCACCCAACGGTCTTCGCGGCTGACAGGCACGGCAAAGGAGCGAAGGCGCTTGACTCTGGGATCCTGGTGATGAAGTTTCTTTTGATCTTCGGTTTCGGGGTACTCGGGGACCCAGAGAGTGATCTCGTGTCCAAGCTTCGTCAGTTCGTTCAGGAACACATTGGTGGAAACCGTTACCCCGTTGATTCGGGGCCAGTAGACATCGGAAGTGAATGCGACCTTCATGTCGTTCAAAGCTAACACGGATTTACGTCTTCCTGCAACCGGCGCGGGAGAAACCTCAGAATAAAAAAAAACCGGCCCTTGGCGGGTCCGGCCGTTTACCTCCTACGGGGATCGAACCCGTGTTGGTGGAATGAAAATCCACTGTCCTAACCACTAGACGAAGGAGGCGTATCACGAAGTTGTGTTTTCCCCGGCGTCTCGGCGTTTTGTCTTCGCCTCGGGGCAGTTCGAATGCTCACGTATCAAAGATACGTTCCGCTTCTCACTTGTCCCTCGGCTCGCCAAAATGACGATCCACTCGTGGAAAACGCAACTTCGAACAAAGCGTCATCCACGCGGGGTGTTGCTCCTAGTAGCGGGCTTCAGGCCTTTGGCCTAGGCCCGGTTGCTCCTGCTTGTGCAGAAATCCTGGAACAATCGTCGTCGGGACTCCCTCGGGGAAGGAGAGTTTGAGCCGGACAGGATTCGAACCTGTGACCCACGCCTTAAAAGGGCGTTGCTCTACCTGCTGAGCTACCGGCCCGACGAACGGAAACAAACTATAGGGATCTGTTCCAAGTTTGTCAAGCATGGAAAAAGGAGCCAAGCTTCACAGGCGTACAGCCCATTCCATCGAAAGCGCCGGCCTTGGATTGATACCCGAGTAACGGCCCATCTCGTCTGTGTAGATCGCGAGGTTGAAGTCGACAATCAGCACTTTCGCTCCCATGCCAAAGGTGAAGTAGCCTTGGTTGATGCCTGTCCGGAGCGCGAGGAAGTCCAGAAATTCCGCCTCGGCGCCCAAGTGAGTCCACGTCCAAAAGGAGGGCTGGGTGTATTGGTCTTCAATCGGGATCTGAAGGTCCGCACTCAGCGTCGAGCGCATGACTGGCGCCAAGGGACCCATATCGGGTGTCCAACTCGTGCCAAGGGCCAAAACTGTCGGAATTCTGTAGATCGAATTTCCAGCTGCGCTACCGCCGGAAGGGAACCCGCCGGCAGAGGTCCAGGCGGAAAGAGAATAGCCGTCGAGATTGATAACGGTGCTTCCCAGGTCGCGGACGACCAGGCCGGTCTTGAACTCCTGGTACTCCCACCGGGCACCAAGGTCCAGCCCCAGGCCAAACCCCGTGGAAACTGTGTAGGCTGATGTGTTGAGCTGATTGGCCAGCGCGTCGGCAACCGTCGGGCTCGAGAACGAAATCTGTTCTGGCCGAATGTCTCCGCCAATCTTGAGCGTTCCCAGACCAACGTCGAAAGGCTTCGCATAGCCCAGGACGCCGACGATGGAATGCTGGGTGATAAAGGACGAACCCAGGAGGGTCTGCCCCTGGGCAAACGACTTGTCTTGAATGAGCAGGCCTAAACCAAGACTCTTCCCGACCCAACCCGACCCCAGACTGATTTCAGCTCCGGTACCCGTGGTCGTTAACAAAGAATTGAGCAGCGTCGTGTTGGGATTGTTCGGGTCGTTGAGATTCAGGTTGGTGAGAGAGTTGCGGGTAGCGAGAATCTGGTTCAACCCCGACAGCGACACGAATCCCGTCGTTCCCAGAGAAAGGATGGTCAGGCTGGAGGTGTCAGAAGCAAAAGCCGCGGGATTGACGAACAGGGCGTCCCACCCTTCCGCGTTTCCTGTCGAGGCCCCTCCTTGAGCTTTGAGGGCAGGCGAAACCGGGGTTATAGGTTCCAAAAACTTCTGGTCAAGAGCCGAGGCACAGCCACCGAGGAACAGGAGCCAAAACAACGCTGGGATCGTCTTCTTCATCGTCGGTGGTCCTTAGTGGGGGATGAAACTCATGGACGCCGACACGTAGGCGTACGGATTGGACGTCGTGGTCCCTGTGGAGGAAAGCGCCGATGACAGACTGGAGATGCTGGCGCCCGATGTCGGTGTCGTTCCGGCCGCAAGTTGTGCGGCAAGGCCGTCGGTGCCGCCCGGATTGTCCGTCACCAGGGCTTTCACGGCCGCCGCCACGAGCGCGGTTTGCGCCAAGTCCCCCTTGTTTGCCGTACCAAAGAAGGTTGACGAATCAATTGTCGTCCCCGAACCCGTCGCCGCCTCGGTCTGCATGGCCGAAAACGCGCTCGAAATGGCCAAAAAGTTGGTGAGAGACTTGGCGATGTCGGCTTGACTCTGGCCCGCAAACAGCGAAGAGACTGCCGTGGCCACACTGCCTCCGCTGGTCAGGTTGCCTGCCTGTTTAATCGCTTGGTTGACGACGCCTCCCGCGCCTGTTCCGAAGGTCAACGCGGTGATGTCGGCTTGTGCCGCGCTCACGACGCTGGCTTTCGTGGAGGCCGAATCGGTTCCGCTGGGTGACGCGTAAGCAGCGCTTAGGACTGTATGAACCGCCTTGAGGGCCACAGGGTCGTTTTGAAGCGCCTTGAGGAAGGAGGGGTCGTTCTTGATCATGGTTTCGAGGTCGGTCGGTGATTTCGCCGCCAAAGCCGCAACATTGAGGGCCGGCGGTGCATCGACACTGCTGAAGACATTCCCGTTGAAGAGCTGCGCACAGCCGCAAAGGAGAACAACTGGAAGGAAAAGGGCGAACCTCTTCATGGCAACACCTCAGGGTCAGTATAGCTTCCAGGGCTGGATTTTGCCAGCAGAAAGCAGTATGGTGTTCCGTCATGGAAATTGTCCGCTACCCCGCCGACGTGTTGCGGCAGAAAACTGACACGGTCACCGAATTCAACGCTGAGCTGGCGTCCTTTGCCAAAGACATGATCATCACCATGATCGAAGGCCGCGGAATTGGTCTTGCGGCTCCTCAGGTGGGCCGGCTTGTCTCACTTTTTGTGGCCCAAGACGGTGAGAACAAGCCCTTGGTCTTCATCAACCCCGAAATTATAGGCACCAGCCTCGAAGTTGTACCTTACGAAGAAGGCTGCCTTTCCATTCCCGGCGTGTACGAAGAAGTCATTCGCCCGGAAGCCGTCGTGGTTCAGGCCTACAATGAGAAAGGGCGTCCTTTCAAGCGGGAATGCTCGGGGCTCCTGGCTCGCATCGTTCAGCACGAACTCGACCATCTCAAAGGTATCCTCTTCATCGACTACCTGTCCGATATGAAGCGTGAACGCCTGCTCAAGCAATACGAAAAGAACCTGAAGAAGTGAACATCCTCTATGCGGGCACCCCCGCCATCGCCGTACCTGGTTTGGCGGCGCTCGTTGCCGCCGGACACCATGTCGAACTCCTCACCAATCCCGATGCCCCCGGCGGAAGGGGCCGTTCCTTTGTTGCGTCCCCGACCAAGGTCCTTGCCGTCGAACTCGGCCTGACGGTGCACCAGCCGCTCAAACTCGACTCTGTTGTGCGGGATTTGTTCCAGGGGCGCTTCGATCTTTTGGTGAGTTATGCCTTCGGAAAGATCTTTGGTCCTCTCTTTCTTGGCCTGTTCCCCCGTGGCGGCCTCAACGTTCACCCCTCGCTCCTGCCGCGCTGGAGAGGCCCATCGCCTTTGCCGGCGGCCCTTCTGGCCCGCGATACCCAAACCGGGATCAGCGTTCAAAGACTTGGTCTCAAAATGGATGCGGGTGAGGTTGTCATCTCACTGGCGCGTTCGCTTGACGGCGCGGAGACGACAGGGACCCTGACCGAATGGGCCGCTGCGGCGGCGGTACCCTTGCTTCTCGAGGCCGTACAGTTAGTTGAAGACGGGAAAGGTCCGTGGTTGCCCCAGGACGAATCGAAGGCGACCTACTGTTCCCTGATCTCGAAGGAAGAAGGAGTTCTTGACTGGCGCCTTTCGAGTGCCGAGCTGG
>CAYYUZ010000016.1:0-4669 GCA_964475005.1 uncultured Spirochaetales bacterium | reverse complement strand
CTGATCTCGAAGGAAGAAGGAGTTCTTGACTGGCGCCTTTCGAGTGCCGAGCTGGACGCCCGAATCCGAGCCTACGACCCCTGGCCGGTCGCCTCGACAACCTGGAATAGCTCGAAACTTTTCCTAAGAAAGTCTTCTTGGACTCCTTCGCCACCATCAGTCGTCGAACCGGGGGCGGTCGTGTCCATAGACAAGTCAAAGGGGATTTTGGTACAAACAGGAGACGGCCTTCTGGCCGTCCGGGAATGGCAGCTTCCTGCCCGGAAGAGCCTAGACTTCCGTAGTTTCCTCAACGGCAACCCGTCGCTGATTGGGTCACGCCTCGGAGAGCCCTCATGAAGATTTTCAGGGAACCAAAACTGCGAAAGCCCCCAGTGCCGCTCAAGGAACGCTATGCGCGGTTGGAAGCCCAATCGCGAGCCCTGGCGAGGCGGGTGCTTCCCAGACCCTACGACGATGAAAAGACCAAGCTCTTCAAGACCATCGCTTGGGCGCTGATCGGCATGGCTTTGCTTGTGGTGTTTCTGGCCACGTCGGTCTTTTTTTTGGCCCTCCGCGGGGCCGAAGAGACGATGGTTCCCCAGGTGGTCGGCAAGGATGTCACTAGCGCTCTGGTTGAGCTGCAGGAGAAGGAGCTCGTGCCTTTTGTCCAGGTGAAATTCTCTGACGATCCGGGACAAAAAGGAAATGTCATCAGTCAGGATCCCGAGGGAGGCATTCTTACCAAAGCCGGCCGCCAAGTCACGCTCTGGGTTTCCAAGGGTGCGGTGATCGACAATGTGGAGAACTTCGTCGGTCAAAACATCAACGACGTTCAGACGCGTCTCAAGACCCTCTTTTCGGCGCAAACCGCGCCCCTGCTGACCCTGACTCCCAACCCAATCTACACCTTCAATTCCGCGCCGGAAGGAACCGTTCTGGAGCAAAAACCCGTAGCAGGAACTCCTTTGGCCGCACCGACTGAACTCGTGGTTGTCGTGAGCAAGGGGCAGAAAGGGCAAGTGGTGAAGGTGGGCAAGTATCAAGACAAGGCTTGGTCCGAGTCACTGGCCATGCTGATCTCAGAAAATAAGCCATTTCTGATCACCGTGCGAAAGCCTGCACCCAACGAAAGACCGGGGATGATTGTCGGCCAAGCTCCCCTTCCCGGCAGTGAAATGCCCAAGGGCACGCCCGTCAATTTGACGCTTACCCACCCGGCTTCCCTGACCGACGGCCGCGTGTTCCAGATGCTGGAGACAACGCTCCCGGACTACCCGATCTTTGTCGATGTGAAGGTCGAGCTGCGCAAGGCGACGGGCGAGCAGTCCATCCTCTACGTCCTCAAGCACCCCGGAGGAAAACTGACCCTTCCGTATGTGGCCTCTCCAGGCGACGTGGTCGCGGTCTCGGTCCTGGACCACGAAGTCTACTCCCAAAAAGTGGCCGAGTGACCTCGACCCCTTGGGGAGGGCGGGTCTTCTTTCGCTCGACGACAGCGAGCACCATGGACGACGCCCAGGCCCTGGAAGACCAGGGGGAACCCGAAGGATCTCTGGTCTGGGCCGGAGAGCAGACCGCCGGCCGGGGCCGTCATCCCGGCCGCGTGTGGCTCGGGCGTCCTGGGGCCAGTCTGATGTTCACAGTTTGGTGGAGCGCCGCACGGTTCCGTTTTGTGGACTTTGCCCCGTCGCTCACGGTTGGCCTTGGAGTCTGCCTTTGGCTGGAAAGCCTCGGAATAGGGTCACAGCTTCCCGTGGCGCTGAAATGGCCCAACGACGTGTATCTGGCCGACAGGAAGGTGGCGGGACTTCTGGTGAGACGCAAGCTTGGTCAGCCCGGACAGCCCACCATTCACGCTGGAATTGGTATCAACTTGGGTTTTCAGGAGGCAGACCAAGACTTCCGCACCCCCGCGGCTTCGTTGTCCGAGGCGGGAGTCCGATTGTCTCCCCAGAGAGCCTTGGAGACATTGTTGCCTGAATTGGAGAAGGCGCTCTCGCATTCTGACCCCCGTGGTGCCTGCGAGCAGCGCCTGTGGCGAAACAATAAGGAGATGGAGCTGACCCTCCCGGGCGCGGTCTCTTCCGCCTGCGGTACTGTCCGCGGCCTCGATGAATTCGGTCGTCTCCTGTGGGATGGCCCCGACGGCCTGGCAGCTGTCAGCTCGGGGGAGTGAATCGGCGAACGTAGCGGTCAACGTCAAACTTTCTTCGGAGACCGCCTTCGGTCATCGACCTGACCAGGCCGTAGACGGCCCTTTCCCCCCACGGGCGGTCATGCTTGCCGAAACACCACGCGACACCTGCGTACGAATTGGGGTCTCGACCGTCGAGGGCATATTTGTTGTTCAGATACAGGGCGTCGAGGTAGGCCTGGCCGGGGTCGGCGCTCCACTCAAGAATCTTCTTGCCCCAGTACATCCTCATGTAGCCGTGAAGCGTGCCTGTGGAAGCCAGTTGAAACTGGGCGGCGTTCCAAACTCTGTCGTGGGTGCGGGCGGTCTCCCAGGCGGCGCGGTCGTAAGTTGCCGCCCTTCGATCGTCTTTATGTTCTAGTAGGGTCTTTCGGGCCCACGCCGGCAACCCCAGCCAGGTGGCCGAATCCGGGTTGAATCTGACAAAGTTGAACGACAATTCCCGGCGCACCAAGACTTCATCGAGGAACTTCGAAACGGGATCCTCACCGGCCTTGCGGAAGGTGACGGGTTCCCTCCAGAGGCCCTGTCTCTTTAGGTCGGCCATCAGACTCAAGGGGCTGATGTGACCGAAATGAAGAGCCGGTGCCAGACCCGAAGCTCCGTCGAGATTGGGATCGTTGCGGTCCTGATCGTAGCGTTGTAAACGGTGATCGCGGAAGCGCTTCCACCGTTCCCACGCCGGGGCTTCACCTCCCCTGGTTTCGGTGGGAGCCACCGATTCGTCGACCCCAAGACGGGCGAGACAGAGCCTGTTGGGACGATCGACCTGTGCGATTCCGGCCGCGGCAAGGTCCGACGCCAAGACCTCGGGACGGCTTGCCGCGAAGCCCGGAACAGACTGGGGAAGGCAGCCCTCGAGGGTGGCCAAGCGCATCAATTTTGGCCGCAACGTCGCCGCGGACCACTCCTCCTTGCCGGACGCAGAAACAGGAATCGCGGCATTATCCTCAGCCGTGATCACCGGACAAGGGAGCGATTGGGCAATATCCTCGCGCTGTCTTCGGGCCAAGGGAAGGTAGCCCGTGTCAAAAAAAACAAGAGCGGCCCTTTGAGCCGCAACTGGAACTGCGACCGCAGCCTGGCTCAGGGCGACCGTCAGTTTGAGCCCGATGGCCGCGAGGCCGCCTGCAACGTCCTCTAGGCCGTCGAGCAGGTACGCGAACGAACGGGCATTGGCTTCGGGGAAACTCGGGTCGAGGCAGAAAAGCACCTCAAGCGAAAGACCCCTCTCGTGAGCCTCTCTCTGCGCCAAAACAAGGGCTAGGTTGTCCCTCACGCGCACCGAGGCTTGCATCCAGTAGAGGATTCGTTCCCCTTGCACGGGCCTCTGGGTAAAACTGCGCGTGAGCCGGTGTTCCATGGGTTCACCATAGCACAGGGTGGGTTCAGTCCAGCCGGTTCCGGCGTTGCCCATCCAGCCACGACTGCAGGTTCAGTCCAACTTCTTGCAGACACCGCTCACGGCTTTCCACGCTGGCCCAGGCCACATGGGGACTAAGGACCAATCGTTCGGGGTGCCCAAGGGCCAACAATGGGTTCCCGGGATCGGGGGGTTCTGGCAGGGTAACGTCGAGAGCCGCCCCCGCCAAAGTTCCGTTGTCGAGTGCCCTGGCCAGTGCAGCCTCATCTATGATGCCGCCCCGTCCCGTGTTGACCAGGTACGCCGAGGGTTTCATGCAACTCAATTCCTCACGACCCAAAAGACCCTTGGTAAACTCGGTCAGCGGGCTGTGAACGGTGACGATGTCGCTGGAACTCAGAAGGGCTTGAAGTTCCAGTCTTGGCCATAGGGCTGAACGATTGGTCCCAGTGGAGCTGAAGTAGCTGGGCCGGGCACCGAAGGCCGCCGCCAATTCGGCCACACGCTCACCAATGCGTCCCAGTCCGACAATTCCCCAGTTTTTTCCCGCTATCTCCCGAAACGGACGTCCGAACTGACCGAAAGCCGTTGATCCCGGCCAAATAGACCGGGCATAGTCGTTCAGCCAGGGCGACTGCTCCATCAGGGTCAACAACAGCGTCAGGGTGTGCTGGGCGACGCTTTCGGTCGAGTAGCCCACGACGTTGCACACCGCCACGCCGTGTCGGCGCGCAGCCTCAAGGTCAACGTGGTTGAACCCTGTCGCCATGAGCAAAACCAGTCTGAGTTGCCGGCAGGCCGAAAAGACCGCCTGGTCAAAAGCAATCCGGTTGGCCACGGCCACCGTAAAACCCTGCAGCCTTGGTATCCGTTCGGTCTTCGACGTCGCCTCCCAGATTGTCACTTCACCCCGTTTGGAAAAGTCTGACAGGTTGACGTCGGGGCCAAGGCTTCCCGCATCCAAAAAGACGATTTTCATCGGCCCAAGTCTAGAGACAAAATCGGCCCTGTTCAACTTTCCTTTTCAGACCCGAGCTCGGCTAGTCGGGACCTGGGCGGGAAATCTCCGAATCTCTTGGGCGCAACGTCCAAAATGGGGCTAGACTGGTAGTCGGCGGGGGCACAGGAAT
>CAYYUZ010000015.1:39114-45481 GCA_964475005.1 uncultured Spirochaetales bacterium | reverse complement strand
GCGGGGAGAAGATCAAGGAGATCCGGCAGGCCGCCCAAAAGGAGCTCGGCAAGGTTTTCAGCCAGCGCATCCACCTCGACCTGCGGTGCAAATCCGACCCCAAGTGGCGTAGCAAGGACCACCTGATCAAATCGATTCTCGGATCCAGCCAGCCCCACGAATGAACGCGGCGATTCGGGAAGCGGCAATCCTCTGGAACTACCACCGTTTGGGGCAGGCCGTAGAGCAAGCTGAGGTTGCGGTTGGCTTGGGGAGCTACGACCTTCGCGTTGCCGACAGGTGCGCCGAACTCTGGAAGGCCGGCCTGGTGCCGCGGCTTGTCTTTTCGGGTGCCCGAGGCAACTGGACCACGGCCCAGGCCGAAACCGAGGCTGAGCTTTTTGCCTCAAGGGCCCAGCAGCTTGGGGTTCCCCATTCTGTTTTCTTGTTGGAAGACCAATCCACGAATCTGGGCCAGAATGTGACGCTGACCCGCCGGCTCCTCGAAAGCTATGGACTTCCGGCAACGAAGTTGCTGCTAGTGACCAAGCCCAACACCGAGCGACGTGCGCTCGCTACGGCATGTCGCCTGGGTCCCGAGGTCCAGTGGAACATCACAAGCCCCGACACGAGACTGGAAGGTCCGTACGCCGCCGGGCGGTCGTTCGACGACTTGGTCGACGAAATGGTGGGCGACCTAGAACGCATTCTCAAGTACCCGGCGCTAGGGTTCCAGATCGAGCAGGAGGTTCCCGAAGAAGTCCTGCAAGCCTATGAGGCGCTCAAAGCCGCCGGCTACGTGCGCCACTTGATGAAGGCGCCGTAAGCTCGATTCTTCCCCGAGTCAGGGCAAAGTTTCCCAAGCCAACAGAAGATCCACCATCCGGCCGTAGCTTTTGACGCCGTCGGCTTGCCCCTGCGCTTTGAGGTAAGTGTCGTTGACGGCTTGCGCCGCCTGCTGGAGGGGACCCTTGAAACGCTCCCAGTAGCCGAAGTAGGCCTTCCAGTCGTCGAGAACCTCGTGTGGCAAACTCGCCGTTATCGCCTTCCAAGCGCCAACACCTGCGGGCCCCGCGTCGTTGAGAGAACCCGCGACGTAGAGAAGAGCCATGGACCAGGCTGAGTATTCAAGCCTCGCGTCACCGCAATCGGCGAGCACCAAAAAGGCCAGGAAGTTCGCTTCGTCTTCCCTTGCCCAGCCGTGGAGGTGGGCACTTTCGTGGGCGGCGGTGAAGGGCAGACTCCAACTCTGGGGCCCTGTATTCACCAGCGGCTCGGCGGTAAATGGCAGGTAGATCCCAGAAATTCCAAGCCACGAGAACAA
Source organism: uncultured Spirochaetales bacterium (assembly GCA_964475005.1). GTDB lineage: Bacteria > Spirochaetota > Spirochaetia > JABEVK01 > JABEVK01 > JAIFLN01. Next base: position 44,178 of record CAYYUZ010000015.1, on the reverse strand, counting down.
CAAACTGACAGGAGCCGCTTTGGGACCGGGATAACGGCCGGCTAGAATCGGCCAACGCTGAGCCGCGTGCCCATAGGCCAAGGGAATGCCCTTGGAAAGGAGGGCTGCCCAGGGGGGAGTTCCATCCTTCCACGCTTGCTGCCGCAACGGGCCGGCGCGGGTAGCCAACCGCTTGGCCAGAGACTCAAGGTCTGTGACTGTGCCCCCTCTCACCGTCCAACCCTGATTGTCCGCCCAGCTCAGCCGCTGGTAGTTCAGACCCCAACCCAAAACAAACCAGGCCAAAAGGAACGACAGCGCCGCCGCCACGCCCATCCACGCCTTCGGGTAGAAAAAGAAGGCTCCTACGGCAGCCCCAACACCCAGAACCAGAAGAACCGGAGCCAAAGGAAAGGGAACGAGGGCAGACAGTCGGCTAAGAGGGACGGTGAGCCACGGGTAGAATCCCCTCGAGTAAAACTTTTCGACCACGGCGGGGGCCAAGGTTCCCAGGGCCAGAACGACCAGGGCCACTGGTCCGGAGCCTAAGCCAATCCAGAAAGCAAGGCGCAAACGACCCATCCTTTCGTCTCGGCCTCAGGTAAGCGGAGAACGGGGCTTGAGGATTCGGCAAGTTCCATCGGCCTGACCGAGGTAGGCGCTCGACGCCCGGTTGGGAAACAGACCAACTTCCAGCACCCCGGCGATCAGTTTGAGCTGCATTTCCATGGCCACGGCGTCGACAGGCTCGCCAAAGACAACATCGAGAATGAAGTGGCCGTTGTCGGTGATCACGGGTCCGCTCTTGCCGGTTCCATAGCGCAGTTTGGCGGACGCCCCCAAGGCCTGACACGCCCGGATGACGGGAAGCCGCGCGAGAGCATGGATCTCCAGCGGCACCGGGAACTTGGTTCCCAGATGCGCGACAGCTTTGCTTTCATCGGCGACGATCACGAAGGTCTTGCTGGCGCTGCAGACGATTTTCTCTTGCAGTTGAGCTGCTCCCCCGCCCTTGATGCAGTGGAGGCTCGGGTCCAATTCGTCGGCGCCGTCTAGGTAGAGGTCAAGGCGTCCGTCGATCAGAGGGTCACCAAGCGCCCTGACCGCGAGACCTTCCTGCTGACACAGAATTTCGGTGTCGAACGACGTTGCCACCACGAGCAGTCCAGGCAGCTGGCCGGCACGGTAAAGGTCGCCTGTCTTCTTGATGGCCCAGAACGCTGTGCTCCCGGTGCCAAGGCCGAGTTTCATTCCCGGCTTGACAAGATCGAGCACGGCCTGCTCGCCGGCGGCTTTCTTTCCTAAGTCTTGGGGATTCATGGCGCCCATTCTACGTTAGCGCTTTCGGTTTTCAAAGTAGCCGAAGAGCTTTTCTCCAAGTTCGGCAATCTGGTCGTGCCTCTCCAGCCACGCCTGAAACGACAAGGCGTCGCTGGGCTCCAGAAACAGCTGAAAAGGCTTGACGTGAAGCGCCGAAGACAAGCGCTCCAGGATTTCGGCCGCGGGCCACTTCTCAGCGGTTTCGATTTCGCCCATGTAGCTCACCGAAACTTCGGCTCTCTCGGCCAACTCCGCCTGGGAGAAGCCCCAACGCTGGCGAAGAGCCTTGAGGTTGGCGGCCAAACAGCGGTGCATTTCGGTCATGGGTTCAGTTTGGGGTCTGGCGTGGACACCGGCAAACGGCTGTCAGAAGGAATATTCCCGCCCAGAGCCTTGAATAGTCTCCAGATCTGTCAGGAGTTTCTTCGGCTGACGCGGAGAAAATTTGCCTCGGCGCCAATTCCTTCCTATGCTTTGGAACAAACCAGTCTTTCCTGGGATGAAAAAAAGAAACGCAAGGAGTCGTGCAACGCCATGAACACCATCGATCTTTCTGCGAAGTTTTCTATCTCTGCCGAGAAACTGTATCGAGCATGGCTGGACCCTGTCCACCACGCGGCGATGTCCTACGGCGGAGAAGCTGAATTTGACCCGCGGGTAGGCGGACAATATTCCTCGGGCGACGGCTATATCACTGGCGAATTTCTTGAACTAGTCCCTGGCAAAAAGCTCGTGCAAACCTGGCGGACGACCGAATTTGCCGACGATCAACCCGATTCAACGCTGGAGCTCACCTTCACAGATTCTTCCGATGGCTGCACCTTTCATCTCGCACATTCCGGCCTTCCCGACGACCAGATCGAGAGCTACGAAGGCGGTTGGCACGAGTTCTATTTGGACCCCATGAAGTTGTATTTCGGAGGCTAACTCCTGTTTGACAGACTTCGAAGAGGAAAGAGACAGCAATCCTCCTCCATCCTGCAATCCTGTCGCATTCTTTTCCTTCAATCTCCGAGTCACCGATAGTTCGATAGGACTCCCTGCAGTTTTTGCTTGCCGATGATTTTGAGGAAGCTGGCCAGCCGGGGGCCCTGGTCTTTGCCGACCAAGGCTTGGTACATCACCTTGAAGAATTCCTTGGTGTCGATTCCGGCTTCACCAGCCACCGCGTAGATCTTGTCGTTCAACGCCTTCTCGTCCAGGGTGTCCAACGCGGTGTCGACAACTTTCAGCAGGCCGCGGACGGCCTGGGCCTGAGCGTCGGTTAGCGTGTTGGCCACGGCGGCTTCGGGCTTGAGCCGAAACGTGAAATCTTCCGGAGCGAAGCGGGTCACCCAGCGCCACGCGCACTCGGCACGTTGTTTCAACCTGGCCAACTGGGAGGGCTTGACGCCTTCCAAGGCCGCCAGAGTCCTCTCGATGTCTCCCTCGTAGCTTTGGAGCAGGGTCGAGAGGTGGCGAATGGACACCTGATAGGGCATGTCCGTTTCAAGCTTTCCGAGCTGGCTCAGCTCGTAGATTCGGCTCTGCTTGGCCTTTTCCTTCTCGTTGGCTTCCTGCGCGCCGTAGGCGATCCGCTCGCACTTGTCGTAGTCCTCGTAGAGTTTGAGCACGTCAAGGTCAAAGCTGATGGCGAACTCGGCGTTGGGCCGGGTCCCGGCAAAAAGAAACCGGGTCAGTTCGGGGGTGTACACCTCAAGCACATCGTCGAGGCCGATCACCTCGCCGCTCGACGAGCTGATCTTGCCTCCCCTCCCCTTAATGCTGAGAAAGTCGTACTGAAAGGTGACCGGTGCCTGGCCGCCAAACACCTGAACCGTCAGTCGGGCCGTGTCGAAACTTCCGCCTTCGCTGTGGTGGTCCTTGCCTGCCGGCTCGAAATCGACTCCTTCCTTCACCCAACGCATTGGCCAGTCGATGCGCCACGGAAGTTTGACGCCGCTTGCACGCCTCAAATCGAGAGTTTCACGGTTGCCGCAGTCGGGGCACGAATAGCTCAGGCCCCAGTCGCCGTCCCAGCCTTCGATCTTGGTTTCGTCGCGATGGCATTTTTCACAGAAGACCGAAACTGGCCACCAGGCGGATTCCAGGGGGTCGGTCCGGAAGGCATCCAGAGTCTTGCGGATCTCTTCCTTGTGTAGGAGGGCGTGGCGGATCTCGGCGGCGTAGTAGCTCTTGGAGTAGCGTTCGGCCTGGTAGAGGTATTCGGGCGCCACCCCGACGAGCGGCAAAAGTGCCTCGAGGTCCTTCTCATTTCCCCGGGCGTAGTTTTCGGCGCGGCCCAAGGTATCGGGAACTAGGGTGATGGGCTGCCGCAGGTACTTTGCAAGCAACTCTTGGTCTGGCATGTTCTTAGGAACTTTGCGGAAGACATCGTAGTCGTCCCAGCTGTAAATAAACCTGACCGTCTTGCCTCGGTCGCGGAGGGCGCGTACGACGAGGTCGGTGCTGATGATTTCTCGGAAGTTGCCGATGTGCACTGTGCCCGAAGGGGTGATTCCCGAGGCGCAGGTGTAGACGGCCTTTTCGCCTTTTTCGCGCAGGATTTTCTCGGCGTTGATGTCTGCCCAGTGGCCCGTATTCAAAGTTTCCATAGGGATGACAGTCTAGCGAAAACCCTGGCGAGCGGGAAGGGTCTCGCTCCCCGGCGCCTCCCCCAGGCGGATTTGCAATCCTCCCACAAAACATTTGACAGGTCATCTTCATGCATCTAAACTTAGGGTATGCGGCAACGCGCACTGGGCAAATCAGGGATGAAAGTCTCTTGTATCGGCCTCGGGTGTCTGGGCATGTCGGAGTACTACGGAGCGTCGGACGACAAGGCCAGCGAGCGGTTGATCCAAAGAGCGATCGATCTCGGCATCAACTTCTTCGATACAGCCGACAGTTTCGGCGTCGGCCACAACGAAATGCTTCTGGGCCATGTATTGCGCGGCGGAGTCCGCGACAAGGTTGTCGTTTCCACTAAATTTGGTCTGATGCGCCGTACCGACGGTGCCTACCTCGGCGTCAACGGTCACCCCGACTACGTTCGAAGCTCGTGCGACATGAGCCTCCGCCGTCTCGGGCTCGACCATATCGACCTTTATCTGCAGCACAGACTCGACCCCCACGTTCCCATTGAAGACACCGTGGGAGCCATGGCCGCCCTGGTCAAAGCGGGAAAGGTGAGATTCCTGGGCCTCTCTGAGGTCTCGCCCGAAATTCTTCAGCGCGGCAACAAAATTCATCCCTTGACGGTCCTGCAGGCGGAGTTGTCGCTGTGGTCGAGGGAAGCTCTAGACACTACTGTGGAGACCACAAGACAACTGGGCATGGCTTTTATAGCCTCAAGTCCCTTGGGTCGTGGTTTCCTCACGGGGCAGTTCACCTCGCGCAACCAGTTCCTTCCCGGCGACTACCGATCACGGCATCCCCGCATGACCGGGGGGAATTTCGACGCGAACCGGCGCCACGTCGAGAATCTTGAGCGGATGGCCATGAGTCACGGCCACACCGCCGCCCAGCTTGCCTTGGCTTGGGTGTTGCGCCAGGGTGACGATATTATCCCTATCCCAGGAACCCGAAGGGAATACTACCTCATGGAAAACATCGCCGCGACCAGGATCAACTTGTCGCCGGCCGACCTTCGAGAGCTCTCCGATGTGATTCCTCACCAGGAAATTCAAGGTTCCCAGCACGACGACTGGATGCACTGAAAGTGACGCCTATCGTGCTTCTACAAGGGGGACCACCCCTGGATGTGGCCACGGTTCTGCTCGAACA